>AEPR01000107.1 GCA_000195205.2 Oxalobacteraceae bacterium IMCC9480
GAGCGGCGTGCGCAATTCGTGCGACATGTTCGACAGAAAGCGCGATTTGGCCAGGCTGGCCGCGATGGCTTTTTCGCGGCTGGCCATCAGCCGGCCGATCAGGATGATGATGCTGGCCGTGAACAACGCGATCACCGCGCTGATCAAGGCGGCGATGAGCAGGGACTGGTTGCGGTCGCCGTAATACGGTGCCAGCCGTTCCTCGACATCGACCCCCACCGTGACTATCAGCGGATAGTGCTGCAGCGTTTCGTAGGCCTGGATGCGCTCGCGACCATCGATAGTGCTGATCGCCGTGGTCACACCGCGGCCGGTCTGCTGCATGAGCTTGAAGAACGGACTGGTTGACACATCCATGCCCATCGAAATCTGGTCGCCGACCCGCAGCACACGGACCACGCCGTCGGTGCCGACCAGCGTGATCACGCCGTATTTGCCGACGTCGATGTCGTTGTACAGGCGCGTGAAATATTGCGGATCCATTGACACCACGACGACGCCCTTGAAGCGGCCATCCGGATGATTGATGCGGCGGGTCATCTGGATCGACCATTTTTTCGAGACCCGACCGAGCACCGGACGGCTTATGAACAGCTCGCCGCTGTCCGCACCGGCATGCACTTTCACATGCTCGCGATCGGACAGGTTCATCGGTTTGAAAGGCTGGCTCGACAGCACCACATCGCCGTTGTCGTCAACAATCGAAAACAGGTTGTAGATGCTGTCCGGGTTGAGTCCGACCTTCAGATCCTGCGCGATATCGAGCGCGGTACCCAGCGTGTTGTAGCGAAAACGCAGATAGGTCACAGCCTGATCGGCCGACTCGACGGTGCGGTTGGCGTGTTCGTTGAACAGTCGCGCCAGGCTGCGCACATCGCGCTGCGTGTTCTCCAGGATGACCTGGCGGGTGGTGCGCAGCTGCAGCAGCGTCAGGGTCCAGAGCCCGGCCACCAGTGCGGCGGCAAACACGCACAGCAGGATGCGGGCATCGATTTTTTTCAGCATGATGGTGTGGTGCCGTGTCGGGTCAGGAAGCAATCGGTAAATTGCGATGTTGCTGGGCGCAGCAGGCGCGCAGATAACCGCGCAGCTCGTCGTAGTTGACCGGCTTGCCAAAATACACGACGCCGTTCGGGATGCCGCCGCGCTCGTCCAGTTCTTCCGCGGTCAGGCTCGACAGGATCGCGATATGTATGTCTGACAGATCGGGATAGCCAAGAATCGTGGTCACGACTTCATAACCGTCGATGCCATCCATCATGATGTCGGCCAGCAGCACATTGGGCTTGTTGCGGGCGATTTCGATCAATGCCTGGTAGCCGTTTTCGCAAAAGGTCAGTGTCGCATCGAGGTTCCACGACAGGATCTGCTTCTGGTAAATCTCGCGCTGCATCAGGTTGTCTTCGATCACCAGGATGGCTGGTTTTCTGCCCGGTACGGCATGCGCGCCGCCGTGCTCGGACACCGTAGTCTGGGCTGCCTTGTAAGCCTGGATGGCCGCCAGCGGGATGCGGCGATGACCGCCTTTGGTCTTCCAGGCTTCAATGACGCCGGCTTCCACCAGTTGCTGCACCGAGGTCACCGAAATGCCGAGGATGCGCGCGGCATTCTGGGTGGTACAAATTTCAGCAGCGGGCATGATGCCTTCCTTCAAATGTTGGAAAGAATCCATTTTAACCAATTTAAACACTTTAATTAAAGAACATTTTGCGCCGGATTGCTTGAGTATCCCTTTGCGGAGAGCGGTCTCTCGAATGAAAGCCCGGTATTTCATGCTGCCTGCCCGAGCTGGTTGGCTGGTCAATCGGAGTTTTAGTATCATTTTAATACGGTAAAAATGAGAAAATCAGGATCCTAAGTGAGCATCCCGACAACGCTATCGCTGCCTTCCAGCGTGGGCAGCAAGCTGGCCGCCAGCGCAGCAAAATCCTGCGCACCGCGGCTGGCGGGCGCGTAATACCGCACCGGTTTGCCGGCGGCGAAGGCTTCGGCCAGCTTGATGTCGTTGCGGATGCCGCCCAGTACCCGGTGCGCGCCGAACTGGCGCGAGACATCGGCGCTGATACTGCGATGCTGGCGGATATGCTCGGCCGCCGTCATCGGCAGGAAGCCGAGGATTTTCAGTCCGGGATTCTGCACCGACATGACCTTGAACAGGATGCGCATCAGTTGCCGCACCCCTTCGAACGACAGCGGATGCGGAATGTACGGCACCAGCACCCAGTGCGCCGCCGACAGCGCATTGAGCAGCAGGATGTCGAGCGATGGCGGGGTGTCGAGGATCACCAGGTCGAAGTGGCTGGCCAGCACCGGATCGGTCAGCGCTTGCGCCAGCAGCATCGGATCGCGCGAGCCGCTGCCGTGTTCGAACAGCTGGTCGGCCGGTGCCAGCCAGAGCCGCTCGATCGTGCTGGCCTGCACGACATCCATGAGCCCGATGCCGGCACCGGCGGTGCCAAACAGCGCATGCACGGTGGCGCTGCCCGGCGCGACCTTGAGTCCCAGTCCGACCGCACAATGTCCTTGTGAATCCAGATCGACCAGCAGCACGCGCCGGCCCAGCGCCGCCAGTTCCGCGGCGAGGTTGACGGCGGTGGTGGTCTTGCCGGCACCGCCTTTGCGGTTGCAGACCGCAATGACGCACGGGCCCGGCCGCGCGCTCATGCCAGCATCTCGCCGATCACACGGCGCAGATCGGCATGCGAAAACGGTTTTGCCAGCACCGCCTTGACGCCCAGCAGCGAGGCCGACTCGAGATTGAATTCCGAGCTGATCGCGCGCCGCCCGCCCGACATCGCGATGATCGGGATGGTATTGCTCTGCTGGGATAAGGCCATGATGATTTCGACGCCATCCATGTGCGGCATCAGGATGTCGGTCAGGATCAGGTCCGGTTGCAGGTTCCTCAGTAGCTGCATCGCTTCCCTGCCGTCTGATGCCATCGTGATCTGGTGCTGATCTTTTTGCAGCATGTGGACCAGCATTTGCCGGAACTGGATATCGTCTTCGACGACCAGGATATGTGCCATGGCGGAGTTCCTTTGCAGTTGTTGGTTAGTCGATCTCAGGTGACGCGTTTGGTGTCAGCCCGGGCGGTGTCTGGCCGACCAGTCGCAGGTAAATCTTGAAGCTGCTACCCATCCCGACTTCGCTATGGATATCAAGCTGGCCGCCGAGATCGCTGATGATGCCGTACACCACCGACAGACCCAGCCCGCTGCCCTTGCCCGGGGCTTTTGTCGTATAGAACGGATCGAGTGCGCGCTGCTGCACGTCGGCCGACATGCCGCAACCATTGTCATCGACGATCAGGGCAAAGCGGGGCACGAGCGAGCCGTCGGCGTGCAGCAAAGGCGGTGCCGGCGCGATCTGCAGGTCAAGATTGCCGGCCCCGTCCATGGCGTCGGCGGCGTTCATGCACAGGTTCATCACGACCTGTTCGACCTGCAGCGGATCGGCCACCGTATAGGCGTTTGCCATCTCGTGCCGGAAGGTCACGTTGATTGCCGGGGGCAGTGTCATGCGGATCATCTTCAGGACGTTGCGCACCAGTGCCACCGCATCGACGCTGCACGGCGCGATCGGTGTCTGGCGCGCAAACGCCAGCATGCGTACCACCAGGTCGCGTGCACGCAAGCTGGCGGTGACGATCTGCTGCGTGTATTCCATCGTATTGCTGGTGTCCGGATAATCCTCGATCAGCAATTCGGCATAGCCATTGACGATCCCGATGATGGTGTTGAAGTCATGCGCGATACCGGCAGCCATCGTACCGATCGCCTCGAGCCGGCCGGCACGGGCCAGTTGCATCTCCAGCACGTCGCGGGTTTCACGCTGCTTGCGAAAGGCAAAGCTGAACGCCATGGTGGCTTCCATCAGCGGCGCCATCAGCGGCGCGGCCACCTGTTGCAGCGTCAGTTCCGGATACGCGTTGGCCAGTCGCAGGACGGCTTTCTGGTGGATCTCGATCACCCCTTCCGGCGGGATGCCGTGCTTCATCAGGTCACGGCCAAAATCAGCCGCCGCCACCAGTGCCTCTTCCGGATCTTCGTTGAAGACCGATTTGTGCAGCAGCGCGTAGTAAATATCATGCATGTCACTCATCGCACACTCCCTCTATGGCGATGCCGGTACACCAGCACTGCCGCATCGTCATTCTGGTTGGCCCAGCCTTGCAAGACATCGTCGGCCAGCTGTTGCGAGGTCTCGTCGTTGCGTTCCATGCAGGCGCGTACACCGTCTGATTCGTCGACACCATCCGTGACCATGACGAGCCGGTCGCCATCGTCGAGCCGCAACTGGTCCGGTGCCGGTAGTGCATAGCCGGCACCGACAAAGCCGCGTCCTGCGCCCAGTCGCACGGCGCTGTTCACGCCGAACACCCGCACCCGGATATTGCCGATCACGCCCAGCGTCAGCAGGTTGCTGTCGCGGTCGATGATGGCAATGGCCAGCACCGCACCACGGGTGTCGAGCAGGCGTTCATTGCATGCCGCGAACATCGCGGCGCAACTGGCATCGAGGTGCCCGGCAATGCATTGCATCGCCGCGCTGGCGGCATGATGCGCCGGCGCACCGTGGCCGAGTCCGTCGGCCAGTGCCAGCACATACCGGTGCGGACCTTCCCACCAGATACCGACATCGCCACATACCGGATCGCCGCGATAGGCTTGTTGCGCATAGCCGAAGGTCATAGCCATTTGGAAGCCCTGACCGTGGTGCCGGCCCCGACGCTGGTCTCGATGACGACTTCATCCATCAGGCGTTCGACGCCGGGCAAGCCGCCGCCGAGGCTGCCGGTGGTGCTGAAGCCATCCTGCATCGCCAGCGCCAGATCGGCGATGCCGGGGCCGTGGTCGATGGCCAGCAGCTCGATGCCGTTGCGATGGCCCGGCGAGCTGACCGTGACCGTGCCGCCGCCGCCGTGGACCAGCACATTGCGGGCCAGTTCCGATGCCGCCGTCGCGATCTGGTAGCTGCGGGTGCGATCGAAGCCGCTCTGTTCGGCCGCATGGCGCGCAGCGCGGCAGGCGGTGGCGACATCCGAGGCGATCGCAATGCGGATCGATTCGGCGCAGATCGTCATGGGCGGTCCTTGCGCATCGACATGCTGATGGTCACGCGAGTCAGGCCCGGCCGCGATTCGATCATGAAGCTGTCGACCAGACGGCGGGTTCCCGGCAGTCCGGCACCGAGGCTGCCGCTGGTGCTGTAGCCGTCCTGCATGGCCTGCGCGACGTTGGCAATCCCGGGACCATTGTCTTCGACGATCACCTGGATACTGTTGAAGGCCAGGTCGGACGCATCCGAAATATGGCATGTGCCGTGGCCTGCATATTCGATCACGTTGCGCGTCAGTTCAGACACGGCGGTGGCCAGCCGGGTCTGGTCGGCACTGCCGAAATCGAGGCAGGCCGCAAGCTGGCGCGTGAGCCGGCGGGCCACCACGATGTCGGCGGTGGTGCAGATATCGACGACGGCATCGGGTTCAGATGATGAGGTCATCGTGTTCATTCGGCAGGCTGTAATCGCCGCGCGAGGCGATCCGTGATTGCAGGGTTTTCAGGCCCTGTTCGAGGTTGAAGGTGCAGTCGGCGCTGAGCAGGCCGCGTCCCATTTCAACCAGTGTGAAGGCGACGAAAGGCTGGATGCCGCAGACGATGACTTCGGCACCGAGCAGGCGCGCCATGTTGGCGGTGTCGTTGATGACACGTGCCATGAACGAGTCGACCACATCGAGCGCCGAGATATCGACGACCACGCCGAGCGCTTCGATTTCGGCGATCGTGCCAAGCAGGTTTGACTGGAAGGCGAGGGCTTCGTCATCGCTGAGATCCTGCTGGATCGCCACCAGCAGGATGCGTCCGAGACGCGGGATGGCGATCTTCATGACCGGCTCGATGCCACCGGCACGATGCGCCGGTTGATCAGTGACAGCGCCTCGGCGACACCGGAACGCAGCGTCGCGCGGGTGATCACGTTGGGCAGGCTGATACCGAGCTTGGTCAGCGTCAGCGCGCCCTCGGGATTGAGTCCGGTCATCACGACGCGGGTACCGAGCAGCTGCGCCGCATCGACGGTTTTCATCAGGTGGCGCGCGACCGAGATATCGAAGATCGGTACGCCGGTGACATCGATGACGGTGACGCTGGCTTCGTAGCGGGTGATCGCTTCGAGCAGGTTCTCGGTGAACTTGCGCGCGCGCGCGGTATCGATCACGCCCACCAGCGGCAACAGCAGCACATGGTCCCAGAGCCGGATCACCGGTGTCGACAGTTCGACCAGCGAGGCGCTTTGCTGCAGGATCACGCGCTCGCGGGTTTCGACGAAAGCCGAGAAGGTCACCAGCGTGAGGCGGCCGATGACGTCTTCGACGGCGGCCAGGTTGACTTTCATCTCGACCGGCGAGCTCATCAGTTCATGGATCAGGGCCAGTGTCAGTACGCTTTTGAGGCACATCACGTATTGCGCGGTTTCGGTTGGCGTGAAGCCGGAGATGGCGCGGCTGGCGCTGAACTCGCTCATGGCGCGCACCAGCGGATGGGTTTCGCCGAACTCCCACAGGCCGGATTCGGGATAGGCGGAAAAGATCTTGGCGATTTCTTCGAGCAGGTGCGCGGTGTGCTGGCGCATCTCGCCGACGTTGAAGGTATTGGGCAGCAGTGACGACCAGCTGGTGAGAATTTCGGCGACCCATTTTTCGTGCAGGACGGTGCGCTGCTCGGAGAGCAATCGGTCGAGGGCGGCTAGGTGGTGGGGCATGGTGAATTCCTTTGGTGTGAATAAGTTGATGTGTCCGGATGAATGTGGTGCTTGCTGTTTTGCTGTGCCTGGTGTTGGTCGTGCTTGTTCGGAGTTGCTCTTTTTTTGTGCTCTCGCGGTGTCCACGCGGTGCAGTTGCCTGATCACCTACCACTCCCCATCGCCAAACCGGTTTGCTATTGCGTACCACCGCAACGTAGGGTGGGCACGGCCTCTTGTGC
>AEPR01000106.1 GCA_000195205.2 Oxalobacteraceae bacterium IMCC9480
CAGCGCGCGGCCGATCGCCAGCATTTGCTGCTCGCCACCAGACAGGCTGGCGGCGAGCTGGTGCTGGCGTTCGCGCAGGCGCGGGAACATCGCGTTGACATCGTCGCTGCTCCAGCAACGCCGGCCGGCAGGGGTGTTCTTGCGCGAAGCCACCAGCAGGTTTTCGCGCACGGTCAGGCTGCCGAAGATGCGCCGGCCTTGCGGCACCAGGCCGATGCCGGCGCGGCTGATCTGTTCCGGCATGCAGCGCGCGAGGTCGACGCCATCAAGCAGCACGCGGCCCGAACGCGGCGGCACGAAGCCGGCAATCGCACTGATGCAGGTCGACTTGCCGGCCCCGTTGCGACCCAGCAGCGCCAGTACCTTGCCCGGAGCCAGCGCCAGCGAAATATCGTGCAGCACATGGCTGTCGGCATAGAACGCGTTGAGCTTGTCGAGTTCGAGCAGATTAGTGGCCAAGGTAAATCTCCCGGGTGCGTGGATCGTTGACGACTTGCTCGCGGGTGCCGCCGAGGATCACTTCGCCGTAATGCAGCAGCGTGATGCGGTCGGCGAAAGCCAGTGCCACCTCCATGTCGTGCTCGATCATGAGGATGGTGATCTTGCGATCGATCTGTCCCAATAATTGCTGGATGGTGTCGCGCTCTTCGGCCGACAGGCCGGCCAGCGGTTCGTCGAGCAGCAGCACTTGCGGCTCCTGCGCCAGCGCCATCGCGATTTCGAGCCGGCGCTTTTCGCCATACGAGGTTTGCTGCAGTGGCAACAGCGCCTTGTGGCCCAGACCGACCGCATCGAGTACCGCATGCGCGCGCGCCGTCATCGTCCGCTCGTCGGACAGGCTGCCCCAGTGACGCCAGCGCCGCGCCGACTTGCCGAGCAGCGCCAGCATCACGTTGTGCAGCAGCGTGTCCTTGCCGAACAGCGTGACGATTTGATAGGTACGCGCTAATCCATGCTGCGCACGACGCGCGGCCGGCATGCGCGTGACATCGCTGCCGAGCAGGCTGATGCGGCCGCTGTCGGACAGGAAATCACCGGCAATCAGATTGAATAGCGTCGTCTTGCCCGCCCCGTTCGGGCCGATCAGCAAATGCCGCTCGCCCTGCTCGACCCGCAGGTCAACACCGCGCGTGACCTGCAAGCCGCCGAAGGCCTTGCTCAGGCCGGACAGCTCCAGTACCGGATTCATGCGCCCTCCTTCTTGCGACGCTGTTGCCGGAGTTTGGCGATACCCGGCACGATGCCGTTCGGTACGAACAGCACGATGAACAGGAATACGAAACCCAGCAGCATGATCCAGCGATCGATATAACCGCTGGCGATGTTCTTGAGCAGCACCACCAGCGCGGCACCGACCACCGGCCCGGCCAGCGTCGCCGGTCCGCCGGCAATCACCATCAGCAGCATCTCGGCCGAGTTGGCCAGCGCCAGGCTATGCGGGCTGATGAACTGCTGGTAATAGACATACATCAGGCCGGCCACCGCACCGAAGAAACCGCTGACCGTGAACGTGATCCAGCGGATCAGCCAGACATTGAATCCGAGTGCGCTCATGCGGCGCGGCTGGTCACGGGTGCCACGGATGCTGGCGCCGAATGGCGAGCGCACCCACAGCGCAATCAGCGCCCAGACCAGCAAAAACACCAGCAGCGTGAAGTAATAAAAATGACTGGCCGGTCCGAGATCAAGGCCGAACGGATGCGGCCGCGTGATGCCGGACAAGCCATTGTCGCCACCGGTGACACCGGCCCAGCGATAGGCAATGCCCCACAGGATCTGGCCCAGTGCCAGCGTGATCATCAGGAAACTGATGCCGCTGGCGCGCAGCGCAATAAGTCCGAACAGCGCCGCCACGACGGTCGATCCGGCCAGTGCCGCCGCTGCAGCAGACGCATGGTCCCACTGCAAATTGAGCATCAGCCAGGCGCTCGAATACGCCGCCAGTCCAAGGAAGCCGGCATGGCCGAGCGAGGTCAGTCCGGCGTAACCCACCAGCAAATTCAGGCTCAGTGCAAACAGCGCAGCGATCAGCACCTGGCTGGCGAGGTTGGTGTAATAGTCGCTGCCGGCCAGCCACGGCAGGATCGCCAGCAGCGCGACAAAGACGAAAAGCAGAACACGTTTCATGCCGCAATCCTCCCGAACAAACCACGCGGACGCACCGCCAGGATCACCACCATCGGCAGGAACAGGATGATGTAGGCCAGGTCCGGAAACAGCGCCTGGCCAAAACTGTAGATAAAGCCGATCACGAAGCTGCCGATGAAGGCACCAGCCAGACTACCGAGTCCGCCGAGGATCACCACCACCAACGCCAGCGGTAGCATGTCGCTGTCCATGCCCGGATAAACCGACAGGATGGGCGCGGCAATCACCCCGCCTATACCGGCCAGCGCCGTACCGAGGCAGAACACGATAGTGAACAGGCGCGAGGCGGGAATACCAATGCCGCGCGCCATCTGCATGTCATCGACACTGGCGCGGATCATCATGCCGAGCCGGGTCTTGTCGAGCAGCAGCCACAGGCTGATCGCCAGCAGGATGGCAAAGCCGACCACGCCAACGCGATACAGCGGAAACACCTGCCCGAACAGTTGCGTCGAACCGGCCAGAAAATCTGGTGCATCGACCGGCTGCGGATCGCCGCCCCAGACCCACAAACTGAAGTCGGCAATGATGAAGGCAATACCCAGCGTGGCCAGCACCTGGCCGAGGCTGTTGCCGGCGAGCCGGCGCAGTATCAGCCGTTCGACCACCGCGCCCAGCACGCCAACGGCCAGGCCGGCTGCCAGCAAGGCCACGAAAAAATTGTGACCGTGGTTAATCACGCTCAGGCCGACATACGCCCCGAGCATGAAGTAAGCACCATGCGACAGGTTGGCAATGCGCATCAGCCCGAAGATCAGCGAGAAACCCGCCGCCAGCGTGAACAGCACACCGCCCAACGCCAGGCTATTGAGACTTTGGATCAGCCAGAATGACACGCTTATTTTTCCAGGTTGGCGGCGACAGGGTTGTCACGCGAATACACCGGCGCAGCCAGGAAATCCTTGCGGTTATAGGTCCAGAATTGCGAGACATCGGGATAGGTCTTGATGATGCTGTTGACCAGCTTGCCGTCCTTGCGCTCGACCTTGCGGATATAGACATTCATGATCGGATTGCCCAGCGCATCGAGCTTGAGCAGACCACGCGGATCGTTCGGCACTTCGACATTGCGCAAGGCCGCCATGAAAGCCGGCTTGTCTTCGATATTGCCTTTGACGGTTGTCAGGGCCTGTTCGAGGATCAGCGCGGCGCTGTAGGCACCGAGTGCGTAGTAGCCGGGATCCTGCTTGTACTCGCGGTTCATGCCCTGCACGAAATGCTTGTTGGCCGGGTTGTCGATGGTGGCGGGGTACCAGCCGGCCGAGATCACGCCAAGTGCTTCGTCGCCCATCGATTTCAGGACGCCTTCGTCGACCGCGGTCATTGAGGCCAGCAGCGGGATCTTTCCCTTGAGGCCGTACTCGTTGTACTGCTTGATGAATTTCAGGCCGTTGCCACCGGCAAAACTGACGAAGACCGCATCAACCTTCGGATTGATCTGGCCGATGTAGGTGCCGTAGTCGGCCACGTTCAATGGCGACCAGAGTTTCTGCACGACCTTGCCGCCGTTTTCTTCAAAGGTGCGCTGGAAACCGGCCACGCTTTCATGCCCGAATGAAAAGTCGTCGCCAATGATGGCGATGCGCTTGTACTTCAGTTCGCGTGCGGCGTATTCGCCGAAGGGCTGGGTTGGCTGGGCCGAGGTGCCGACCGCGCGCACGAACCAGGGATTGGGTTTGCGCTGGGTCAGGTCTTCGGCGGCGGCCGATGGCGAGATCACCGGAATCTGCGCCTTGCGGATGTAGTCATCGACGGCCAGCGCCTCGAAGGCGGCGAGCGGGCCGATGATCACCTGCACGTTATTTTTTTCGACCAGCTCCTGCATCTTGGTCTTGGTAATGGCCGGCTGGCCGGCGCTGTCGGCGACGAACAATTCGACCTTGCGGCCGGCAATCATGTTGTTGTGCTCTTTGAGGAACAGCTGCAAGCCATCTTCCATTTGCTTGCCGCCGGCCGCCAGTGCGCCGGATTTGACGGTCAGGAAACCGACCCGGATCGGGTCTCCTGCAGCGGCCTGCGCCGGACTTGAAAGAAGGGCAGCGAAGGTCGCAGTAACTACGGTCGTCACTGCAGCGAGGGTCAGGATTTTGTTCAGCATGACATGTCTCCTTGATTGTTTTCTATCAAATATTCTTTGACTGGGCTTCTTTTTTGCGCTGCTTTAGCCTCTCTTTAATATATTACCAAATAAAAAAAGACGCTTGTTTATTATTTTTCCCGCCCGAATATCCGCAGCCAGATGCCATTTTACGGATGGTGCAGCGCGCAATTGATCGTGTTTGCGCTTTTTCGTGATGTATCACATAATCCAGAAAACACATTTCCTGATATTTCAACTACTGACTATGACCACGCCACCCAGCCCTCTCCAGAACACCGGCACCCCCCTCTTGCGCGAGTCGGCTTACGCGCAATTGCGCGCCGATATCCTGAGCTGCGCATTGCCGCCGGGGGCAGAAATCCGCGAAGCCGAACTGGCGGCGCGCTTCCAGGTCAGCAAGTCACCGGTGCGCGATGCACTGATGCGACTGGAACGCGAAGGCCTGGTGATTTCGACGCCGCGCCAGGGTTACCGGGTCGCGCCGATTTCGGTCACTGACGTGCAGGACATGTTCCATCTGCGCGTGGCGCTTGAGCGCGCCTGCATGGAACGCATCGTGCGCAATGCCAGCGATGCCCAGTTGCAAACGCTGGAGCCGTTCCGCCAATTCGATGCGGCACAGTGGAGCGAAGGTTTTGTCGGCTACAACCGCAGCTTCCATCACACGCTGGCAGCGCTGGGCGGCAACTTGCGCATGCAAAACCATCTGATCGACCTGATCGACCAGATGGAACGCGCGGTGCGCGTCAGTGTCAGCAATGTCAAAAAAGGCAATCCGGAATCGCTGGTCGACGAGCATTGCCAGCTCATTGATGCGCTCCAGCAGCGCAAGACCAAGCGCGCCGAGCGCGTCGCCGAACAGCATGTTTCTGCAGCCGCCAAACGCGTCAATGACGCTATTTCGCGCTTTGCCATCGTCAGTTAGTCCATCGCGTTTTCAATTAAGGGGAAGTCAGATGTCCAGCGTTTTGAATACCGTTTTGAATACCAGTAACGGCGTGCCCGTCCACGGCTTGTTCATCGACGGCCGCGAAGTTGCCGCCAGCCGTCCCGACCTGCTCGATGTGATCAACCCTGCCACCGGCGTGCTACTGGCGCAGATCAGTCATGCCAGCGATGCCGATGTCGACCGCGCGGTACAGAGCGCCACGACCGCTTTCGAGAGTGCCGAATGGAGCGGCATGTCGAACCGTACCCGCGCCAAACTGCTCAACAAACTGGCCGATGTATTCGAAGCCAACCTCGAAGAAATCTATCACCTCGAAACCTTGAACAATGGCCGCTCGCTCAACGAAACCCGGGCCCAGGTCTCGCGCCTGCCGGACTTCCTGCGCTATAACGCCGGACTGGCGATTGCGCGGCGCGATTCGGTGATTCCGGTCGATGGCAATTACCTCAACTACACGCTGCGCACGCCGATCGGCGTGGTCGGCAATTCGACCCCGTTCAACCATCCGCTGATGATCATGATGAAAAGCCTCGCGCCGACGCTGGCCTCCGGTTGCACGACGGTCGTCAAGCCCTCCGAATACACGCCGCTGACCACGCTGCGTCTGGCCGCGCTGTTCGTCGAAGCCGGACTGCCGCCGGGTGTGTTCAATGTCATCACCGGCCTCGGCCCGACCAGCGGCAAGGCGCTGTCGGAACATCGCGGCCTGGCCAAATGGGTACTCACCGGCGGTACCGAAGCGGGCCGCATTACCGGCGCGCTGGCCGGCGCGAACTTCGCGCACCAGACGCTGGAATTGGGCGGCAAGACGCCGGTGCTGGTATTCGATGATTTCGATGTCGACCAGGCTGTCAACTACGCCGCGTTCGGTGCTTTCATCGGCGCCGGCCAGACCTGTATTTGCGGTAGCCGCCAGATCGTGCAGGAAAAAGTCTATGACGAATTCGTCGAGAAACTCGCCGCCAAGGCAAAGTCGATACGCATCGGTAATCCGATCGACCCGAAAGTACAACTCGGACCGGTAGTCTCGGCGCGCCAGCAGCAACGGGTGCTGAACTACATCCGCATCGGCCTCGAAGAAGACGGCGCACGACTGGTCGCCGGCGGCCGCATCCCGGCTGATCCGGCGCTGGCCAACGGCTTTTTTGTCGAGCCGACAGTGTTTGCCGATGTCACCGCCGACATGCGGATTTTTCAGGAAGAAGTGTTCGGTCCATTCGTCTCGGTCACCAAGTTCAGCACCGAAGCCGAAGGCATCGCGCTGGCCAACAATTCCCCATTCGGACTGGCCGGCGCGATCCGCACCAATGACATCACGCGCGCCCATCGCGTGGCGGCGCGCCTGAAATGCGGCATCGTCTGGATCAATGACCATCACCGGCTCGATCCGGCCTCGCCATGGGGCGGTGTGAAGGACTCCGGCATCGGCCGTGAATGCGGCACTGAATCCTTCGACCAGCATTTCGAGACCAAGAGCGTGATGGTGCGACTCGATGACACGCCGTTCGACTGGTACAAGGACACGGCTACCCAGCCGCGTCTGAATTGAATTCCTCCACACGACAGGAAAGGTCACCATGAACACAGCACACATGACGGAATTCGGCCGGATCGCCGTCACCATCAAGGTCGGCGATCAAAAGGTCGGTGCCCGCATCGGCGGCGCTGGCGCGCCCATCATCCTGTTCCACTCGCTGCTGGCAGACAGCTCCAGCTTCGATCCACTGGCACGCTTGCTGGCAGCGACCCACCGGGTCGTCGTCCTCGACCTGCCCGGCTTCGGCAATTCTGATTGGGTCAATGGCGGGCTGGAAGCTGTCGCCGACCGGCTGGCCGCGGCGATCCGCGAATTCAATTACACGCAAGCCCCATCTTTCTGGGCAATGGCTATGGCGGATTTGTGGCCTTGCTGACCGCGATCCGGCATCCGGATCTGGCCGGCAAGCTGGTGCTGGCCGATTGCGGTGCGGCGTTTTCGGAAGCAGGCCGGGCGGCCTTCAAGGGCATGTCGGCAGGCGCGGCAGCCCATGGACTCGCAGGCATCGCCGATGTGGCCATGCGGCGGCTGTTTTCGCTGGACTTCCAGGCGGCCAATCCGGCGCTGATTGCACAGCGCCGCGAGCGCTTCCTGGCAGTCGATCCGCAGACTTTCCATGATGCCTGCGCGGCCTTGTCGACGCTCGATCTGCGCGCCGACCTGGCTTCGGTCACGGTGCCGGCACTGGTGCTGGTCGGCGAACACGATGAGGCCACGCCACCGCCGATGTCGGTCGAACTGGCGGCGGGTTTGCCACAGGCCACGCTGACCGTCCTGCCCGGTTGCGCGCATGTACCGCAATTGCAAGAGCCGGAACAGTTCATGGCGGCGATCGCGGAATTCATCGCCTAGTCTTAACGCTTCACTGCCCCCAGAGTTCGCCGTTCGGTCCGGTGCGCGGCGCGGCTACACCGAAATGGGTGTAGGCCAGCGGCGTCGCAATCCGGCCGCGCGGCGTGCGCTGCAAATAACCTTGCTGGATCAGATAGGGTTCGAGCACATCCTCGATGGTTTCGCGTTCTTCACCGATCGCGGCCGCGAGGTTGTCGAGCCCGACCGGGCCACCGCTGAACTTGAACAGCACGGCTTCGAGCAGCTTGCGGTCCATCAGATCAAATCCCACCGGATCGACATCGAGCATCACCAGCGCGGCATCGGCCGTGGCTTTGGTGATGTCGCCGTTGGATTTGACCTCGGCATAATCACGCACCCGGCGCAACAGCCGGTTCGCAATCCGCGGCGTGCCGCGACTGCGCTTGGCAATCTCGAACGCGCCTTCGGGATCGATGGGCGCATTGAGCAGCGATGCGCTGCGGGTGACAATGCGCGCCAGCTCGGTCGCGGTATAAAACTCCAGCCGCGCGACGATGCCGAAACGGTCCCGTAGCGGATTGGTCAGCATGCCGGCGCGCGTGGTGGCGCCGACCAGCGTGAACGGTTGCAGGTCCAGTCGCACCGAACGCGCTGCCGGGCCTTCGCCGATCATGATGTCGATCTGGTAGTCCTCGAGTGCCGGGTACAAAATCTCTTCGACCACTGGCGACAAGCGATGGATTTCGTCGATGAACAACACGTCGTTGGCTTCAAGATTGGTCAGTAACGCGGCCAGATCGCCAGCCCGTTCGAGCACTGGACCGGAAGTCTGACGCAGGTTGACGCCCATCTCGCGCGCGATGATGTGCGCCAGCGTGGTCTTGCCCAGACCCGGCGGGCCGAACAGCAGCGTGTGGTCGAGCGCTTCGCGACGCTGCTTGGCGGCGGTAATGAAGATGCTGAGCTGGTCGCGGATTTTTTCCTGGCCGACGTATTCGTCGAGCTGTTTCGGCCGTAATGCACGTTCGATCGCTTCTTCGTTGGGCGACGCCGGGGTCGGCGCGGTAATGCGTTGTTCGGTGAAGTTATCGGTCTGTATGCTCATGCGTGATTACCCTTTGGATAGCGCCTTGAGCGCCAGCTTGATGCCGTCGGACACGCCGCTGCCGGCCGGTACCTGCTTCATCGCCAGCATCGCTTCCTTGTCGGAATAGCCGAGCGCCAGCAGCGCGTTGAGGATATCGCCGCTGCCATCGGGCAGCGCGACACCGCCGACGATACCGAGATCGGCACCGAGCTTGCCCTTGAGTTCGAGCAGCAGGCGCTCGGCGGTTTTCTTGCCGACGCCGGGCACCTTGGTCAGGCGACCGGTCTCTTGCAACGTGATCGCCTGCGCCAGCTCGGCCACCGACATGCCGGACAAAATCGCCAGCGCCATGCGCGGACCGACACCGGCAATCTTGATCAGCTGGCGAAAGACATTGCGCTCTTCAGCCGTGCCGAAACCGAACAGCAAGTGCGCATCCTCGCGCACGATCTGCTGGGTCAGCAGGACGATTTTTTCGCCCAGTGCAGGCAGGTTGTAAAAGGTACTCATCGAGACACCGACTTCATAGCCGACGCCGTGGCAATCGACCAGCAATTGCGGTGGGTTCTTTTCGAGGAGCGTTCCGGAGAGGCGACCGATCATGGGGGATATTTGGCGGAAGTGGGAATAGCAGGATGATACAGCGTGCGAAGCCTGGCGCTTCTCCTCAGATACCGGAAGCTATCGTCTGTCGTACCTTCGGTAGGGTGGGCACGGACTCTTGTGCC
>AEPR01000105.1 GCA_000195205.2 Oxalobacteraceae bacterium IMCC9480
CAATGCCCTTCGGTTATTGCACCCTACAATTTTTCGAAAGCGCGCAATTTGGTGTGCCTTCGACCAACTGGCAAGCCCGGACCCGCAACCATCGCAATGCTATGATCCCCCGCAGCAACTCACCCGACTGCCCATCCCTCTCCCATGAACCCACCATGTCCCGAAACCTGTTCCTGATAATGGCCACAAGCCTGCTCTCGATGTCCAGCCAAGCCGCTCCCGCCACGCCAACCATCACTCCCGATAATCCGTTCTTTGCCGCCAGCACCCTGCCCTATCAGCTGCCGCCGTTCGACCGCATCAAGGATGCCGATTACGCGCCCGCTTTTGCCGATGGCATGCGCCAGCAACTGACCGAGATCCGCGCCATCGCCGACAATCCGGCCGCGCCGAGCTTCGACAACACCATCGTCGCGATGGAGCGCTCGGGCCGCTTGCTGCACCGGGTCTCGGAAGTGTTCTTCAATCTCAGCGGCACCAACACCAATCCGGTGATGCAGGCACTCGAACGCGACCTGGCACCGGCGCTGTCGGCCCACCGCGATGCGATCCAGCTCGACGGCAAGCTGTACGCCCGCATCGACAAACTCTACGCACAGCGCACGACGCTGGCGCTGGATGCGCAATCGCTGCGCCTGCTCGAACGCATCCATACCGACTTCGTGCGCGCCGGTGCGCCATTGCCGCCGGCCAGCCAGCAAAAGCTGCGCGACATGAATAGCCAGCTGGCCTCGCTGGCGACCACCTTCAGCCAGAACGTGCTCAATGAAATCAATGCCTCGGCCATCACCGTCGAGACCCGCGCCGAACTTGATGGCCTGTCCGACAACGCCATCGCCGCCGCCGCGCTGGCGGCCAAGGTGCGCGGACTGGAGGGCAAATACGTGCTGGCGCTGGTCAATACGACCGGCCAGCCACCGGCGTCATCGCTGACCAACCGCGCCTTGCGCCAGCGCCTGTACGACGCCTCGACGATTCGCGGCAGCCGCGGCGGCGCATTCGATAACCGCGCGATCGTGTTGCAACTGGCCAGCCTGCGCGCCGACCGCGCGGCGCTGCTCGGCTATCCGAGCCATGCCGCCTACGTGCTGCAGGAAGAAACCGCCAAGACCCCCGCCGCCGTCAACCAGTTGCTGTCCCGACTGGCACCACCGGCAGTTGCCAATGCACGCGCCGAAGGCGACGCGATCCAGAAAATCATCGATGCCGACAAAGGTGGCTTCAAGCTCACCGCTGCCGACTGGACCTTCTATACCGAAAAAGTCCGCCAGGCCCGCTTCGATTTCGACGAAACCCAATTGCGCCCGTACTTCGAACTCGAGAGCGTGCTGCAAAACGGCGTGTTCTTCGCCGCCAACAAGCTCTACGGCCTGACTTTCAAGGAACGCAAGGACTTGCCGGTGTACGACCCCAGCGTGCGCGTGTTCGAAGTCTTCGATGCCGATGGCAAACCGCTAGCCCTGTTCCTGGCCGACATGTACGCCCGCAGCAGCAAGCGCGGTGGCGCCTGGATGAATAGCTATGTCGAACAGTCCGACCTGTTCGGCACCAAACCCGTCGTCGCCAACCATCTGAACATCCCGCAACCACCGGCCGGCGAGCCGACCCTGCTGAGCTTCGATGAAGTCACCACCGCCTTCCATGAATTCGGCCACGCACTGCACGGCATGATGTCTAACGTGCGCTACCCGACCTTCAGCGGCACCAGCGTACCGCGCGACTTCGTCGAATTCCCGTCGCAGGTCAACGAGATGTGGTCAGTCTGGCCGGAAGTGCTGGCCAATTACGCGAAGCATTACCAGACCGGCGCACCGATGCCGAAGGCGCTGCTCGACAAGGTGCTGGCCACGCGGACCTTTAACGAAGGATTTCGTACTACCGAGTATCTGAAAGCCGCGCTGATTGACCAGCAATGGCATCAGCTGGCTGCCGGCCGGATGCCCACCGACGTGATTGCCTTCGAAGCCGACGCCCTGAAAAAAGCCGGCGTCGATTACGCACCGGTACCGCCGCGCTACCGCAGCACCTACTTTTCGCACGTGTTCGCAGGGGGATATTCGGCCGGGTATTACGCCTATATCTGGAGCGAAGTGCTGGATGCCGACACCGTTGAATGGTTCAAGGAACACGGCGGACTGACGCGCAAGAATGGGGACTGGTTCCGCCAGACCCTGCTCTCGCGCGGCGGCAGCGTCGATGCGATGCAGCTGTTCCGCGATTTTCGTGGACGGGATGCGAAGATTGAACCGCTGCTGGTAAGGCGGGGGTTGACGGCGCCGTAGCGTCGGGATTTTTCCGGTCATCGGGATTGACGATGGTGGCCGGAACATCCGGTGCAATGCCCTGCGCTTATTGCACCCT
>AEPR01000104.1 GCA_000195205.2 Oxalobacteraceae bacterium IMCC9480
GGGCACGATGAGGCCGTGCCCACCCTACGCGAGCGCCTACAGGGTCACTCCGTACGTACATGAACGCTAAGCCCCATACTCCGCGCAGACCACTAATAACAATCCTGCAGGAAACAAACCCGAATGAAAAATCTCACTCGATGGCCGGTGCTCATCGCAGCACTTTTTTGCCTGATACAACCGGCGCTGGCCGCCTCGCCGGCAAGCGTCACGGCCGCCGGGGAGCGCGGTATCAAGGTCAGTTGTGGCGATGTCCACGGACCCGAGATCGTCCAGATTTACGTTCAGTCGGCTACGGCATCGGCCAGCACTGCTGCCCTGGAGCGGCTCAAGGTGATCGGCTGCAAGGTCACGGCGGCGGCGATGCAGGACGAGGCCGGTTCCGGCAAGCGCCGCCTGCTCAACCAGATGCCGTTTTATCTGGTCGATCGCACTGCAGGCGGTGGCGCAGAGGAAGACCAGGCCGTGTTTGTCTCCGATCTGGCGGGTACCGCGCGCCATGTCGATGTGGCGCTCAGTGCTTTCGACAAGTACGGCGACGACGAATTGACGGCCTTGCTGTCACATGAAATGAGCCACGCAATCTTGCGGCACGGGATGTGGAACTGGTTACAACGGTGGCTGGAAATCCTGCTGCCGTGCGGCTTGCTTGGCGGTGCCGCCGCATGGATTGGCTGGCGTATCGGACGGACCCGGCGCGCGGTCGTTGCGCTGGGATGCGCGCTGATCGGCGGGGTGCTTGGCTATGCCATTGCGCAACCGCTCGGTGAGCGCAGTTGCCTGCGCGCCGATGCGGCGCGGGCGCGCGAACTGGAGGCGGACACTTACGGCGTGCATCTGATGACGCAGCACCTCGGATTCAGTCTTGCGCAGGCCGTTGCTGTCGCTAGCGGCGTCATCCAAAAAACTGCCACGGCCAGTGGCCAGACCGGATGCCGGATGGAGGCAGCCGTGCTGCATCCTCCGGCGGCGGTGCGTCTGGCGGCACTGGCCGGGATGGTGCGCTGAAACGGCCGGTGCGTCCCTCGCACTTACCGCTTGATCGTATCCCCGAGCACATTGCCTTCACGGCGTGGATCCGCACCACCGGTCAGGACCTGATTGCCGCCGACGACTTCGCGCACGATGGCACTGAGTCCGCTCGATTGCGCGGCGACGTTGACCGTGTGACCGAGGTCGCGCAAGCCACGCACCAGCGTGTCGTTATCGCCGGCCAGTCCGCCGGCCGGGATGCTGGTGTCGATGTTCGGATGCTCGCCACCGACGATCAGCGTCGCATTGTTGGAGCCGAAATCAACCATCGAGACCGCTTGCTGCGCGTCGAGTTTCCAGTCCAGTGCCGCCACCAGCGTTTTGGCGACGTACTGGATGATGGTCGCGCCGCCCGGTGAACCGGTGGCCATATAAAAGTCCCCTCGCGTGCCGTCGGCATTGCGCTTGAAGACCAGCGTCGGTGCCATCGAACTGCGTGGCCGCTTGCCTGCTTGCAGGCGGGT
>AEPR01000103.1 GCA_000195205.2 Oxalobacteraceae bacterium IMCC9480
GGGCGTAGCCAAAGTACGGGATAGCGGCGGTGATGCGACCGGCGGAGGCGCGCTTGAGCGCATCGACCATCAGCATCAGTTCCATCAGGCTATCGTTGGTGGGTGCGCAAGTCGATTGCAGGACGAAGACATCCTTGCCGCGCACATTTTCATTGATCTCGACGACGATTTCGCCATCGGAAAACTTGGAGACGACCGCTTTGCCCAGCTCAATGCCGAGGTGTTTCACAACACCAAGCGCCAGATCCGGATTTGCGTTGCCGGTAAAAACCATCAGGTTATCGAGTGCCATTGTGGGGGTGTCCTGGAAAGCGGTCGTTGAAATTAAAAAAGCCGCCCTGGCCCGACGTTTCAGTCATGCGTTGGCGGCTTGCATTTTTGCTTGGTAGTATTTACTCGACTAAATCAATGGCAGGGGAAGAAGGATTCGAACCTTCGAATGCTGGAATCAAAATCCAGTGCCTTAACCGGCTTGGCGATTCCCCTACGCAACTTTGCTGATGCCGCTGCATTGTCGCGGCGAACCGCGTTTGATGCAACGTCAAAAAAATCTTTCGTACTATTTACTGCAACTGCGCTAGCGGATGCTGGTTTAGCGATTGGGCTATCCATGCTGTCCAGCGTTGGGGCACTTTTTCGAGTACCTCGGTTGCTTCGTCTTTCGATGTGAAAGCACGGAAAACGCATGCGCCTGAACCGGTCATTCTCGCTACTTCCGGTCCTCCTAACCATTCAATGGCTTCGGCAACCGGCGGGAACAATGTCGACGCCACAGCTTGCAGATCATTTTTTCCGAAACCAATGAGAGCTCCGGAAAAGTCCAGCATTCTGACGGGTTTAGAATTTCTTGTCAATTCCGAAGACGCAAATATTACCGGCGTCGGTATGGAGACCCCTGGCTCGAGGACCAGGTACCAGCACTCGGGAGTATTCAGAGCGATCAGCTGTTCGCCGATGCCTTCGGCAAACGCGTTGCTGCCGAACAGGAAAAACGGCACGTCGGCACCTAGCTGAAGGCCGAGTTGCTGCATTGCTGTCCGTGTCATGCCGGTTTGCCAAAGGTGGTTCAGCGCCATCATTGTGGTGGCTGCATCGGACGACCCGCCACCCAGTCCACCGCCCATCGGCAGCCGCTTTTCGATGGCGATATCGGCACCATAGCGGCTGCCGGTGGCCTGTTGCAGCAGGCGTGCTGCGCGCACGATCAGGTCGCTGTCGTGTGGAATGCCGGCCACCTCTGTGGTGCGCCGGATTACGCCATCATCGCGCACGTCAAAGTGCAGCAGATCACTGCGATCGATCAGCTGAAAAGCACTTTGCAGCAGGTGATAGCCATCGGCACGACGGCCCGTTACATGCAGGAACAGATTGAGCTTGGCGGGGGCAGGGCAATCGCGCAGTGTGCGCAGCGTGGGTTGCATCAGACCGGCTGCCAGCTGTCGATGATGATCCTGATGGTCACGTTGCCGGCGGCGCTGGTGCTGCGCGAGAGGTCAATGCGTTTCGGGCGGACAGGCTTGGTCATGTCGCTTGCTTCCCAGCTGGCGTATTGCAGCGTCCAGCCATCGCTGGTCAGAATGGAATTCGTGTTATCCGGCGAAGCGGTCACGCTCTTGCCGCTGGCATCTTTCGCGTGACCTTGCAGCCAGTCGCGCAAGCCGGCTACCGGCAAGGGCCAGCCAAGTGCGTCGGCCGCCAGCGCATCCGGATCGGTGGCGCTGCGGGCGGGTTGGCCCGATTGCGTCAGGACTGCTTCGGTGGGTGTGATGTCAATGGTGGCAAGAGTTTGTCCGAGCGGCGACATCAGTGTCACTAGCGTCCGGCCGGCACGTTGCGACCAGCTGAAGCTGCCGTGCAGGGCTTCTTCCTGGCCATCGCGTTGATAGCGGACCGACAGGCGTCCGCCGAGGTCGATGGCAGCCACGGCCTGCGCGGGCGGCATGGATGCCGTTGGCAGTGTTGCTATGTTCGCGCAACCGGCCAGCAAGACGCACATCAGGACGCCAGCGCGTGCTACTGCCTTGATCAAAGCTTCACCTGAAGTCGGGTGAGCGTGTTTTTCAGTGAGTCGTTCTTCGGGTCCTTGCTGCGGGCATCGCGCCAGAAACGCTGTGCATCGACTTTTTCACCGCGTACCCACAGCACTTCACCGAGATGAACCGCGATCTCGGCATCCTGGCGCAGCGCATAGGCGCGCCTGAGCAAGGTTTCCGCTTCGGGCAGCTTGCCCATCCGGTACTGGACCCAGCCCATGCTATCCATGATGAACGGGTCATCCGGTGCCAGTGTCAGGGCCTGTTCGATCAGCTTGAATGCTTCCGGCAGCCGCACGTTGCGCTCTGCCAGCGAATAGCCCAGCGCGTTGTAGGCATGCTGGTTGGTCGGTGCCAGCTTGATGACCTTGCGCAGCGCCGCTTCCATCTTGTCGACCCGGTCCAGTTTTTCTGCGGCCATCGCGTAGTCGTACAACACATCGATGTTTTCGGGGAAACGCAGCGCACCGGTTTCAAGGACCAGATAGGCCTGCTGTTGCAAGTCCGAATCGCGCAGGACCTGCGCATCGGTCTGGATCACCAGGATCTGTTCGCGCTCGCTGGTGCCGGAGGTCTCGGCAAGCAGTTGACGCGCGCTGGTCAGTTCGCCGCGTTGCCCCATCAGCTGGGCACGCTTGATTTGCGCACCGAAATAGGCCTCACCAAGCTCGATACGCGCCAGGTAAGCAAGCGCAGCATCGATATCCTTGCGTTCTTCGGCGATTTGCGAGAGCACCAGCAAAGCCTGCGCCGGATCCCGACTTTCGTCAGGATGCGCGGCCAGTACTTTCAGGTAGGTCGTCAGGTATTGCTCGGCACTTTTCAGGTCGGTCGTCTGGGTACCGAGGATGCCGAGTGCAAACAGCGTGGTGAGGTCTTCCGGCTGGTCCTTGAGCAGGGTTTCGAATTCCTTGCGTGCCTGGTCGTACAGATTCTGTTCGATCAGCATGCGGCCGTAAGCGATGCGGATTTCACGGCTGTCGGGATGCGCTGACAAGTACGACTGCAGCGACTGCGCCGATTCTTTTTTGTCAGGAATGACTTGCGCCAGCGTCAGTGCGGCGATTTCCGAATCCGGTTTGATTTTCAGCGCCAGCATGGCTTCGCTGCGGGCACGTGCCGGATCATTGTTGCTGAACGCGGCCTGGGCTAGTGCGATATGGGTTTCGGCCAGATCCGGATAGGGCGCGACCAGGTTCTCCATGACTGCGAAGGCTTCCTTCTTGTCCTTGGCGCGCAGCAGCAGGCGCTGGACTTGCAGGATCAGAAGAGGCCGGCTTGGCGGCCGCACATCACGCAAGCGCAGCGCGAATACTTCCTGGAATTCGCTCAGGTCGTCGCCGAGCAGGATCATGCCGACATAGTACTGGGTCGCTTCGTCAGATTTTGGGGCTAGTGCACGCCAGAACCGTACCGCAACCATCGCTTCTTCCGGCTGCTTGGCAGCGATGGCCATTTCAGCTGCGCGCCGTGCGGCGCGGGGATCACGGGTTTGTTGCGCCACCGAAATCATGTTGATGTAGGCCGGTTGCCAGTCACCGCGCTGGAAGGCGATTTCGGCAGAGAGCAGTTTGAACATCAGTTCTTCAGTCAGTTCGACGGCAGGTAATCCATCGCCGGCGTATTTTTCCGTACTGAGGGTCGGTTCCTCGGGCGCATTCGCGACCACGCTTGCCGCAGGCGTCTCGACCGTCGCCGCATTGGCCGGACGGATGGGGCCTGGCAAGCCGGCACAAGCCGATAAGAGGGTCGACAGGGTTACAATGGCGAGGGCGGTTTTCAAGGGATGATCCTGACTGTTCAAACGATTTTTCATTTTACGCGCAACCTGTTCCGTCCGCGTGTCGCAGCGGGAATGCGCGTGCTGACCGGTCTGCAACCGTTTTTGTCCTGCCACCTGGAGTGTGCGTCCGCCATGCCCGAATTGCCCGAAGTCGAAGTAACCCGCATGGGAATTGCCCCCCACCTCGATGGCCGTACCGTTGCTGATGTCGTGCTGCGCCGCAGCGGATTGCGCTGGCCGTTTCCGCCTGATCTTGCAGTGACGCTGGCGGGGCGCACCGTGCGCTCGACCGGGCGGCGCGGCAAATATCTGCTGATTGGTTTCGATCACGGCACCCTGCTGATTCACCTGGGCATGTCCGGGCACCTGCGCATCCTGCCATTGTCGACACCGTCGGAAAAGCACGATCATTTCGACCTGGTGGTTGGCGATCAGTTGATGCGCCTGACCGATCCCCGTCGCTTTGGTGCCGTGCTGTGGCATGCGCAAGAGGACGGACCACTGGAACACCATGTGCTGTTGCGCGGACTGGGCATTGAACCTCTGGGAGCAACCCTGCTGGCACAAACGCTGTTCCATCAAACGCGTGGTCGCAGTGCGGCGATCAAGCAAGTCTTGCTGGCGGGTGATGTCGTGGTTGGTGTCGGCAATATCTATGCTTCCGAGAGCCTGTTCCGGGCACGCATCAATCCGAAGACCCCCGCCGGCCGCATCGCGCTGGCGCGCTACGAACGGCTGGCAAGCGAGATCCAGGACACGCTGTCGGCAGCCATCGCGCAGGGCGGCAGTACTTTGCGCGATTTTGTTGGCGCAAATGGACAGTCGGGCTATTTTCAGCAAAGCTACTTCGTCTATGATCGAACGGGCGAACCGTGCCGCGTATGCGGATTGGCCGTGCGCCAGATCAAACAGGGCCAGCGCTCAACCTTCTATTGTGTGCATTGCCAGAAGTAGTAGTCAGCCAGTGACGATTTTTTCAGTCCTAGTCCCTGTCCGTTAGTGTGATGAAGCCCCGTGAGGAGACAGCGTGAGTAATCTGGTCCGGAAATTCGAACAGTACGGTGGCTGGCGCGACGACGTCCTGGCTGCGCTGGCCGCCTATCGCGAGCATGTCGAGGCAGCGCAATTGATGGATCCGGCCAGCGAACAGCGCATCGAACAGATGGCGGTCCGGTTGTCGACCGACAAGCTGACCATCGCCTTCGTCGCCGAGTTCTCGCGCGGCAAATCCGAGCTGATCAATGCGATTTTTTTTGCCGGCTACGGCCAGCGCATCCTGCCGTCGTCGGCCGGCCGCACCACGATGTGTCCGACCGAGCTGCTCTACGACGAAACCTTTCCGCCGTCGATCCGGCTGCTGCCCATCGAAACCCGCGCCCAGGGCTTGTCGACCACCGACCTGAAATCGGAGCGCCAGGTCTGGACGGTGTTGCCGTTGAACCTGTCATCCGGCGACGGCATGCAGGAAGCCTTCCGGCAGGTCAGTCTGACCAAGCGCGTGACGATAGCGCAGGCGCGCAGCTATGGTTTATATGACGAAGATGATCCGGATAGTGCGCTGTCCGTCGATGCCGATGGTCTGGTCGAGGTGTCACGCTGGCGTCATGCGATCGTCAACTTTCCCCATCCGTTGTTACAGCAGGGCCTAGTGATCATCGACACGCCGGGGCTTAATGCCATTGGTACCGAACCCGAGCTCACGCTGAACCTGATTCCGAACGCCCACGCAGTGCTGTTCATCCTGGCCGCCGACACCGGCGTGACCAAAAGCGATATCACGATCTGGCGCGATCATATTGGTGCCGGTGCCGGTCGCATGGTGGTCCTCAACAAGATCGACAGCATGTGGGATGAATTGCGTTCTGCCGATGAAGTCGAGCAACAGATCAATCAGCAGGTCAGTAGTGCAGCCCAGTTGCTGGGCTTGCAGGAGAACCAGATATTCCCGGTCTCGGCGCAAAAAGGTCTGGTGGGCAAGATCAACCACGATCTCGCATTGCTGTCCCGCAGCCGCATGCCACTGCTCGAAAACGCCTTATCGCAGCAGTTGATTCCGGCGCGCCAGCACATTATCCGCAGTCAGCTGGATGGCAATATTGATGAGCTGGCAGCAGCCAAACGAACCCAGTTGCTTACGCGTACCCGCAATGTCGTCGAGCAATTGCTTGAACTGAAAAGCCTGCGCGGCAAGAACCAGAACATCATCGACCACATGATGAAGCGCATCGATATCGAGAAGCGCGAATTCGATAACAGCCTCATCAAACTGCAGGGTACCCGGGCAGTCTTTACGCGCCTGTCGAACGAAGTCTTCACCAGCCTTGGCATGGATATCCTGAAGCAGGACATCCGGCTGACGCGACAGGCGATGGAGGGCAGTATTTTTTCGTCCGGCTTTCGTGAAGCGGTCCGACGCTTCTTCGAACAGGTCCAGAACAACCTTTACCTGTCGTCGCTGAAGACCGATGAAATCGCCGCGATGATGACCGTGATGTACCGCAAATTCTCCACCGAGCACGGACTGGCATTGTCGACTCCGATGCCGTTTTCGCTCGACAAATACGTGAAAGAAATCCGCATGACCGAAGCGATTTACCAGCGCCAGTTTGGCGCTGCCGCCATCATGACCACCCGTACCGGGGTGCTGATGCAAAAGTTTTTTGATTCCATTGCCTCGCGCGTCAAGCAAAGTTTTTTGCAGGCCAACCATGATGTCGAAGCCTGGCTGAAAGTGGTCATGGCCCCGCTCGAAGGCCAGATACGGGAACACAAGGCGCAACTGAAACGCCGGCGCCAGGCTATCGAGCGCATCCATCTTGCGACCGATAGTCTGGAAGAAAAAGTGACGGCGTTCGAACAGATGGAGGCCGGATTGTCGATCGATTACCAGCGTCTGCTGGCGCTCGAAAACACGCTCAGGGCAGCCGTCCGGGCCGAGTTGTCCGCGCTGGAAGCGGCGCACTGAATGCAGCCATCGACCAGCAACAACCTTGCCGCCGGCACCTACGCCGATCCCGATTTTTCATATGCCGTCATCGACTGGCAGCAATCCCATGGCCGCCATGCGCTGCCCTGGCAAAATACCCGTGATGCCTATCGCATATGGCTCTCCGAGATTATGTTGCAGCAGACTCAGGTCACGGCGGTCATTCCGTATTATCAAAAGTTCCTGCTCAGTTTTCCGGATGTCGCTGCGCTGGCCGGTGCGACGTCGGAACAAGTGATGTCGCATTGGAGCGGACTCGGCTACTACACCAGGGCGCGCAATTTGCACCAGTGTGCCAAGCGGGTCGTGGCCGAACACGGTGGCTTGTTTCCGAGCGATCCCGAGCTGCTGGCCGATCTGCCCGGCATTGGTCGATCGACGGCGGCGGCGATTTCGGCATTCGCCTACGGCACGCGAGCCGCTATTCTCGATGGCAACGTGAAGCGGGTTTTCACCCGCGTCTTTGGTGTCGATGGCTATCCTGGCAGCAAGCCGGTCGAAGACCAGTTGTGGCGGCGCGCGGTCGATCTGTTGCCGCAAGAGGGGATCGAACGTTACACGCAGGGCTTGATGGATCTGGGTGCCACGCTGTGCACGCGCAGCCGGCCTGATTGCGCGCGTTGTCCGCTGGCAGTACGTTGCGTCGCGCTGGCGACCGATCGGGTGCATCTGTTACCGGTTCGCAAGCCTAAAAAAACCGTACCGCAACGCCAGACGTCGATGCTGGTTGTCATCGATCAGGGACAGGTACTGCTCGAGCAGCGTCCGGACAGCGGGATCTGGGGCGGCTTGCTGTCGCTACCGGAACTTGAGGCGCTGGCGCCGGCCGACCTTGACGACGAAGCCGACAGCACGACCTTCGGGCAACTGCTGACGCAGGCACTGGCACCGTTTGGCGTGCCGGCGTCGTGTGCACGGCTGACGCCGTTTTCGCATGTCTTTACCCACTTCAAGCTGCAGATATCGCCATATGAAGTACGCCTGTCGCGCCGGCTCGACCGGGCCGGCCAGGATAGCCATGTCTGGTATCCGGTCGAGCGACTGGCCGACGCACCGCTGCCGGCACCGGTCAAGAAGCTGCTGCTGGAATTGTTTCGTACCGAAGACCTGTTCGCATCGGCGCGGGCGGCTTAGATATCATCGATCCACTCGACCCGGTTGCGTCCGCGCTCCTTGGCGCGGTACAAGGCCGTATCGGCACGTTCGATCAGCGCCGTGACAGTCTCGGCGGGGCGGTATTGGGCGACGCCGATGGACAGTGAAATCGCATGCGGCGGCAACACGCCCTGCAAATCCAGAAAGTGCGCGTAGACGCGCAAGCGCTCGGCATGCATGACCGCGCCCTTCAGGTCGGTATCCGGCAGGATCTGCATGAATTCGTCGCCGCCGTAGCGGCCGATGACATCGCTGTCGCGGATGCTATCGCGGGCGACCTGGGCGAACTCGCGCAGGATGACGTCGCCGACCAGGTGGCCGTGCCGGTCGTTGATATCCTTGAAGTGATCCACATCGATCAGGCACAGGCAAAACGGAATACCTTGCTGGTCGGCGCGGGCAATGGCGGCCACCAGCTCAGTGTGCAAATGGCGGCGGTTGTACAGGCCGGTCAATTCATCGCGGATGGCTTTTTCTTCAAATTGCTGCAATTGCCGACGGGTTGTTTTCAGTGCGGCGCGTAGCTTGCGCACTTGCGTGCCGACGCTCACCATCAGCGGCAAGGTCAGCGCCACGATCACCCACTGCAGCAAGTCCATGCGCAATGTATCGCTGTATCCAGCCGGAAAATTGCGCGTTAGAATCATCGCCAGATACGCGCTCATGCTGCCGACCGCCAGCCCCGCCAGCGTCGCCGAGCCAAGCCGG
Source organism: Oxalobacteraceae bacterium IMCC9480 (assembly GCA_000195205.2). Classification (GTDB taxonomy): domain Bacteria; phylum Pseudomonadota; class Gammaproteobacteria; order Burkholderiales; family Burkholderiaceae_D; genus Actimicrobium. The sequence goes on from AEPR01000103.1 coordinate 8,666, forward strand.
AAAGTGCCATACGAAAACGCCACCAGCATGAATGGCCCAAGCACGATCTGCGCATTGCGATCCAGGTAGGACACGGTCAGCATCGTGATCACAGAGGCGGTGATTTGCGCGGAAGTCAGGCTGGGTTCCCGAAAGCGCGTGTTGATGCGGAAGCGGAACAGGACAAAGAACAGCACCAGAAAGCCGGCCATGAGCCCTGCACCAGCTAGGAACGCGAGGGGACTCACCAGTCCTTGCTCGAAAAACACAAAAATGGTCAGCAGATACAGCAGCGAGGCAATGCTGGTCTGTGAGATTGGTGCTATCCGGGTCGGCTGGATGGTCGTTCCGGAGTGATTGCGAGGGAGGGATGGCATCGTCGGCGTGATGGTTGGCAGCGAGTCTGCAGCTTATCCGGACCGATGGTCACCGGTGCATTCTGGTCTTGCTACTGCGCAGCACGAGTACGGCGAGGTCATCTTGTTCCTCTTTGGTAACGCTCTGATACCTGCCAATTTATCCCTGCAGGATTTGCTGCTGTTCGAGACAGGCCTGAATCAGTGTCAGCCGCATCGCCGGATCATTCAGTTCCATCAGCTCCTGCTGGGTTTTCAAGGGCAGAGGCAGGATTTCACTCCAGCGATTGGCAACCCATCCTGCCTCGTCGAGGCGCAAGGGCAGCGCGAACGGGTAGTCTTGCGCATTGTTGCGACCGACGCGCTGATCGAAATCATCGGTAATGGCTTTTAGCGCGTCGCCACAATCGGTCTGTTCAGGCAGCAGTGCCACGGCAGGATCGGCATCCAGATAGTCGACACGGGCTTCAAGCCGCTGGTCGGCCAGCACCCGGGTTTCGCGGATGCGAAAACGCAGGCCACCGCGCGTGCTAATCATCAGCAAGCCACCGGCTTCCATATCCCAGTGGAAAATGGCCGCCGTGCAGCCGACAGACTCCGGTTGTGCCGCTTGTCCGGTTTCATTGCCCTCGCGGATAGCCACGACGCCGAAGGGTTTGTCGAGGCGCATGCACTCGCGCACCATATCGATATAGCGGGTTTCAAAAATGCGCAGCGGCAGAATGCCGTCCGGGAACAGCACGGTTTGCAATGGGAATAGCGGTAGCCATCCGGTGTTGTTGGTATCGATCGAGGTCATGTCAGTCCATTTCGCGGTGGCGCAATACCACCCGTTCATTGGCGCGGAAATACGCGGCAAGATGTTCAACAATATAGACGGAGCGATGCTGTCCGCCGGTGCAGCCGATAGCGACAGTCAGATAGCTGCGGTTATCCGCCTTGAACGAGGGCAGCCACTTTTCGACGAAGTGCCGGATGTCGGTCATCAGTTCGGCCGCTTCCGGCAGGGCATCAAGAAAAGCGATGACCGGCTGATCGCGCCCGTTGAGCGCACGCAGCGCGGCGTCGTAATGCGGATTGGGCAGTACGCGCACATCGAACACCAGATCGGCATCGAGTGGCACGCCAAATTTGAAGGCAAAGGATTCGAATAGCAGCGTCAGCGGAGTGCGGTCGGTTTCGACCAGTTCCTTGATCCAGCTGCGCAGCTTATTGGCCGACACGCCGGAGGTATCGATGACATGGCCGATGCCTTCGATCGTGACCAGCATTTCGCGCTCGCGCAGAATGCATTCGGTCAGCGTCGGGCGATCGTCGGGGGATTGGTCGGCCCGCAGCCGGTGCGACAGGGGATGGCTGCGGCGGGTTTCGGAAAAGCGTGCAATCAGCGATTCGGTCTTGGCGCTCAGGAACAGAACCTTGACGTCATGTCCTTCGTCTTTTAGGCGGCGGATGTCTGCCGGCAGGCCGGCAAGCGAATCGGCACTGCGTGCATCCATCGCCACGGCCAGGGTTTCTCCGTGATCCTGCATGCGCGTGGCGACCAGCGCACGCAATAGCGTCGGCGGCAGGTTGTCGACACAGAAGTAGCCCGCGTCTTCGAGAGCGTTGAGGCCGACGGATTTGCCGGATCCGGAGATCCCGGTAATGAGAATAATGCGCATGGCAAAGATCATACCGCAAGCAGTGCCGCGCGGCCGGCAGCCCGGACATCGCACTCGCCGAAGGCACAGAATCCCCGTTCGTCCCGCGCGAACCGGATAAAATGGCGTATTCCTTTCTTCCGTCTGCCCGCGTGAAACTCGGTCCCTATCAGCTCGCCAACAATGTTTTCGTCGCCCCGATGGCCGGCGTGACCGATCGCCCTTTCCGGCAACTCTGCAAGCAGCTTGGTGCCGGCTATGCGGTGTCCGAGATGGCCGCTTCCAATCCGCGCCTCTGGCAAACCGAAAAAACCTCCCGTCGCATCAACCATGACGGCGAAATGGCGCCGCGCGCGGTCCAGATCGCCGGTGCCGATCCGGCCATGCTGGCCGATTGCGCACGCTTCAACGTCGAGCGTGGCGCGCAGGTCATCGATATCAACATGGGTTGTCCGGTCAAGAAAGTCTGCAACAGCTGGTGTGGTTCGGCCTTGCTGCAGGATGAGCGACTGGTCGGCCAGATTCTCGATGCAGTGGTGGCGGCGGTCGACGTGCCGGTGACGCTCAAGTTCCGCACCGGCTGGGACCGGCAGCACAAGAATGCGCTGAACATTGCACGGCTGGCGCAATCGGCCGGTATCGCGATGCTGACACTGCATGGCCGTACCCGCGCTGACGGCTACAACGGCGCAGCCGAATACGAGACGATTGCCGCGGTCAAGGCCGCCGTCACTATCCCGGTGGTGGCCAACGGCGATATCACCACGCCCGAAAAAGCCCGTCACGTGCTCGCCGTCACCGGTGCCGACGCGATCATGATCGGTCGTGCGGCGCAAGGTAGGCCATGGATTTTCCGCGAAGTCGTGCACTTCCTGAAAACCGGCACCCATCTGGCTGCGCCACTGGTGAGCGAGGTTGCCCTACTGATGGATGAGCACTTGCGCGCGCACTATGCGTTTTATGGCGAGTATCTCGGGGTGCGCACTGCGCGCAAGCATATCGGCTGGTATGTCCGGGACCTGGCCGGCGGCGAAGATTTTCGCCAGAGCATGAATCTTCTGGAAGACTGCGAGCAGCAACTTGCTGCTGTAAACGATTTTTTTGAATCACAAATTCGCTACGGCGAGCGGTTACAATACGTTCCCTTGTTGCAAAAGATGGCCGCCTGACGGCCCCCGAACCAAGAACAAACATGCGCTGCAACAAGCGCACCAACCAGTCAACCTACTGCACAGTATGAGCAAAGAAAGCATCCAGGAAGTCGTCAAAAAAAGCCTGGAAAAATATTTCCGGGACCTGGGCGAACAGCACCCGACAAACGTCTACGACATGGTCGTCGTGACAGTTGAGAAACCGATCCTCGAAGTCGTTATGGCGCGTGCTGCCGGCAACCAGTCGCTGGCTGCCGAAATGCTGGGGATTAACCGCAATACCTTGCGCAAGAAACTGCAACTGCACAGCCTGCTGTAGTCCAGGCTGCTGCAAGTTACCTTGCTCTAGCAACGCCGGCGCGCCGCATCAGCGCACCGATGTCTCTCACCGGATTTCTTCATTTTTTACTATCTCTCATCATGATCAAACAAGCCCTGATTTCCGTTTCCGACAAGACCGGCATCCTTGAATTCGCGCGCGCGTTGTCTGCGCTGGGCGTGAACCTGCTGTCG
>AEPR01000102.1 GCA_000195205.2 Oxalobacteraceae bacterium IMCC9480
CCGCGACAGCCTGGCTGTCGCGGGTTTTTTATTGCCGCTCAGAGTGCGCAGGTACGAAAGCCGATGAACATATCACTGCGTTCCGGCAAATAAAAATTCCGGTAATGCAGCGAACGCGATCGTGCCGGCGTCGCAAACGAGGCACCCCGCACCGACTGATGCGAGTCGAACCAAGGTGCCGAATATTCGCGATAGCCGTCGACCGCAAACTCAGGGTACGGAGTGAACGGCGAACAGGTCCACTCCCACAGATCACCCCAGTGGAAAGCCGGATGTCCGGCGTTGGCGGCACCTTCCCACTCGACTTCGGTGGGCAATCGGCGGCCGGCCCAGACGCAGTAAGCTTGCGCTTCGTACAGGCTGACGTGCCGGACCGGCTCGCGCATCGGCAGCATCAGCACCTTGCCGAAACGCCGGCAGCGCCACTGCTGTCCATCCCGCACCCAATCCTGCGGGGCCGAACGTTCCTGCTGCATTAGCCAGGCCTTGCCGCCGGCGGTCCAGAACTGCGGTTGTTGATAGCCGCCATCGGCGACGAACTCGCTGAATTGCGCGTAAGTCACTAGCGTCGCGTCGATGCTGTAAGCGTCCAGCAAGCAGCCATGCGCCCATTTTTCATTGTCGAATACGAAGCCCTGGCCGGCCGTACTGCCGAGTTGTATCGTCCCGCCCGGAAAACGAATGACGCGTTGCATCGCGCCGGATGCCGGCGGCAGCACCAGCGCATCTGACAGGGCAATACCAAGCGTATTGAGCGTCGCCAGCAAGGCTTCGCCGTGCATGTCTTCATGCGCCAGCACCAACCGGTACGGATACAGCGAAACATCGTCGGACGGCGCACGCGACAGCTTGTCGAGACTGCGGTCCAGCACTTCGCGACAATAGGTCTTGAGCGCCCCGGTGCTGGGCAATCCGAGCGTCCAGCGTGCACGATGAGGGATGGTATTCGAATCGAACCAGTCGTCGCCCTTGGTCAGCAACGAGGTACGTAGCGCGGAATCAGGGGCGCTGGTTTGCGCATCCCGCAGCAAGTACCATTCGGCAAACCAGGCCAGATGGCCGAGCTCCCATAACGGCGGATTGAGGATGGATAACCGGGGAACATTGGCCGGATCATCCAGCCCGGCCGACTGAAAACAGTCGAACAGAGCGAGGGTATAATTTCGCGCCTGAGACAAGGCCTCGGCCAGATCGCCGGGCGCCAACTGGCGAAAAGAAGCAACTGCAGCATTCATCGTTAATCATCAACTTCAAAAAAATCAGGTTCACTGGAAAGGTGTCTTGGCTAAACCACTCGTCCTCATTATCAGTCCCGCACTGGCAAATGCCAACAATGGCAACTGGCAAACTGCCGCGCGCTGGTCGCGGTTTTTACGCGATAGTCATACCGTCATTTGCTCGGCGAGCGATGCCGGATCGAACGCCGCGCTGCGACCCGATATCGTGATTGCGCTGCATGCGCGCCGCTCGGCTGCGGCCCTGCAACAGTTCGCAGAGCGCTGCCAGTCAATACTTGTACTGACTGGTACCGATCTCTACCGCGACATCCGGACTGATCCGGTAGCTCAGCATTCGTTATCGATCGCCACGCGCCTCGTTGTACTGCAGTCTGCCGGCATCGACGAACTGCCTGCAGCTATGCACGAAAAAACGCACGTTATCTATCAGTCGGCACGCACCCTGAAAGCCGTCACGCGCCAGCACTCCGCGCTCAAGGTCATCATGATAGGCCACCTGCGCGCCGAGAAAGATCCGGCCACTTTCCTGCGCGCCTGCGTCCATCTGAGACACGATGATATCGACTTCCTCCATATTGGCGGCGCACTCGATGCAGAACTCAAGGCGCTGGCCGACTCGACGGCAGAGCGGCAACCGCGCTACCGCTGGATCGGCAACCAGCCGCATGCGGCCACCCGCCAGCGCCTCAAGCACAGCAACCTGATGGTCATCAGCTCGGTCATGGAAGGTGGTGCCAACGTGATCATCGAAGCCATCACCAGCGGCGTCGCCGTCATAGCCAGCGACATTTCAGGCAATCGTGGCATGCTCGGCGACGACTATGCCGGCTACTTTCCGGTAGGGGATGCGAACGCGCTGGCGACGCTGATCCGGCGCAGCGCAAGCGAGCCACTTTTTCTCGCGCGCCTGCAAGCGCAATGCGATCTGCGCCGTCCGCTGTTCTCCCCCGAGCGCGAATGCGCAGCAGTACGGCAGTTGGTGGATAATTGCCTGCACATTTAGGTCAGGCTGCACGCTGACACTCATTCCCGATACCCCAAGGATTTCCATGATCGCTCCCATCAACGCGCCAGCCAGCGCTCCCGTCAAGCTCACCTCGTTTTCCCACGGTGGCGGATGCGGCTGCAAGATTGCCCCCGGCGTACTGGCTCAAATCCTGAAAAACTCGACCGGCTTTCCGGTACCGAAAGAACTGCTGGTCGGCATCGAAACCGCCGACGATGCGGCGGTCTACCAGCTCAATGACGAGCAAGCGCTCATCGCCACTACCGATTTTTTCATGCCCATCGTTGATGACCCGTTCGACTTCGGCCGGATCGCCGCGACCAATGCCATCTCGGATGTCTATGCGATGGGTGGCACGCCGATCATGGCGCTGGCGCTGGTCGGCATGCCGATCAACAAATTGCCGGTCGAAGTCATCGGCCAGATCATCAAGGGCGGCGAGACCATCTGCGCCGAAGCAGGCATACCGATTGCCGGTGGCCACACGATTGATTCGGTCGAACCGATCTACGGCCTGGTCGTGCTGGGCCTGATCCATCCGTCCAAGGTCAAGCGCAATGCCGGCGCGAAAGTCGGCGACCAGCTCATCCTCGGCAAGCCGATTGGCGTCGGCATCCTGTCGGCTGCGTTGAAGAAGGAAGTCCTGGATGCCGACGGCTACAAGGCAATGATAGACAACGCGACCAAGCTCAACAAACCCGGCAAAGCCTTGTCCGAACTTGCGGGCGTCCATGCGCTCACCGATGTGACCGGCTTCGGCCTGCTCGGCCATACGTTGGAACTGGCACGCGGTGCCAACCTGACCGCCAAACTGCGGATGACCGACATACCGTTGCTGCCGAACGTGCAGGCACTGGCCGAGGCAGGCTGCGTGACCGGTGCATCGGGGCGTAACTGGGATGGCTATGGCATGGATGTGGTGCTGGATGCGTCCATCACGATGACGCAACAGATGCTGCTGACCGACCCGCAGACATCGGGCGGATTGCTGGTGTCCTGTGACGCCGACAGCGTCGAAGCCGTTCTGGAGATTTTCCGTGCCGGCGGTTTTGAACACGCCGCCGTCATTGGTGAAATTGTCAGCGGTCCGGGCCACGTCAACGTCTCGCAATAAGTCGTCCCGGCACCGTGTCAGTGCGGCCACTGCACTGACACGGTGCCGGTCCCTTACTCGTCCTTGGCGCCGTCGATACCGAGTTCCTGAATCTTGCGTGTGATGGTATTACGTCCGATGCCAAGACGAATCGCCGCATCATTCTTGCGGCCATGCGTGTGCTTGAGCGCTGTCTTGATCAACGCAGATTCGAACAGTCTGCCCAGCGTGCCCATCACGTCGGGCTGACCGGCTGCCAGCATTCTGGCGGCTTCCGCTTCCAGCAAATCTACCCAGGTCTCAGGATCAACCGCCTCGGCAACCGGCGCACTGGTCGCCTGCGTCACCACCCCGGCACCTTCAGGCATCGACGCCGGCGTCATCACGCTGGCCTGCGGCGTCGCAATTGCGGCAAAACTCCCGCCGTCAATCAAGTCGCGAGGCAAATCCTTGACCTCGACGCTTTGTCCCGGTGCCATCACCGTAATCCAGTTGCACAGGTTTTCAAGCTGACGCACGTTGCCGGGCAGATCGAGGCCAGTCAGAAACTGCATCGCGCCATCGGTCATTCGCTTGGCGTCACCGCCGAGCTGCTTGGCGCTCTGCGTCAGAAAGTAACGGGTCAGGATGGGAATATCTTCGCGCCGTTCGCGCAAGCTCGGCAGCCGGAGGCGAATCACATTGAGACGGTGGTACAAATCTTCGCGGAACAGGCCTTCGCGTACCCGCTGCTCGAGGTTCTGATGCGTGGCGGCGATCACGCGCACGTTGGCTTTCATCGGCTGGTGTCCGCCGACCCGGTAGAAGTGACCATCGGACAAGACGCGCAACAAGCGGGTCTGCAAATCAAAAGGCATGTCGCCGATTTCATCGAGAAACAAGGTGCCGTTTTCGGCTTGCTCAAAGCGACCGCGCCGGCTCGCTTGCGCGCCGGTGAAGGCACCGCGCTCGTGACCGAACAACTCGGATTCGAGCAAATCTTTCGGAATTGCTGCCGTGTTGAGGGCGATGAACGGTTGTGCGGCGCGCGGGCTGTGCTTGTGCAAGGCGCGGGCAACCAGCTCCTTGCCGGTGCCCGATTCACCGGTGATCAGCACCGTCACGTTCGATTGCGACAAGCGACCGATCGCACGGAACACATCCTGCATCGCTGGTGCCTGGCCGAGGATCTCGGGGGTTTCTGCCGGTGCCTGCTCGACACTGGCTTCGCGCAAGCTCTCGTCGAGCGCGCGGCGAATCAGCTCGACGGCTTTCTCAAGATCGAAGGGCTTGGCCAAATATTCGAAGGCCCCGCCCTGGAATGCGGCGACCGCAGAATCCAGATCGGAGAAGGCCGTGATGATGATGACCGGCAAGCCGGGGTACTTGGTCTTGACGGTCTGCAGTAATTCGAGGCCGGAACCGCCCGGCATCCGTATGTCGGAAACCAGTACCTGCGGCGTGTCGTGCTGCAAGGCGTCGTTCGCATCCCGTGCATTAGAAAAACTCCTGGTCGCGAGATTTTCGCGTGCCAGCGCTTTTTCGAGTACCCAGCGTATCGATTCGTCGTCGTCAACAATCCAGATTGGTTTCATAGTCTCTTTGGTGTCCACGTCATGTAACAGCACTCGTGGTGCTTGCTACGATCCGCCCCCTGCTGATCAAGGTAGCGGTATCAATATCCTGAAATCCGTGCATCCCGGCTGACTCTCGCATTCGATCACGCCCGAATGCTGCTGAATGAAAGTCTGGGCCAGTGTCAACCCCAATCCGCTGCCGCCATCTCTTCCTGAGACCAGCGGGAAGAAAATACGGTCGCGAATCTCGGTTGGGATGCCGGGGCCATTGTCGAGGATATGCAAGTCTAGTGCCAGCCGATAACGCACCTTCGCCAGCGTCACTTGCCGCGCCACGCGCGTCTGCAAAGTGAGCACCGCATCACCCAGACGGATCCGTTCGGAGAGTGCCTGGGCAGCGTTGTGGGCAATGTTCAGGACCACCTGGATCAGCTGCTCCTTGTCGCCCCGGAAGTCGGGCAAGGACAGATCATAGTCACGCCGGATTTCCAGGCCACTTGGAAATTCGGCGACCATCAGGCTGCGCACGCGTTCGCAGACTTCGTGGATATTGACGTCGCCGACGATGTGCGGACGCCGGTGCGGTGCCAGCAAGCGGTCGACCAGCGTCTGCAGCCGGTCCGCCTCCTTGATGATGACTTGGGTGTATTCGCGCAGCTCTTTCAGGTGGCGCTCGGGCAGCTCAAGTTCGAGCAATTGCGCCGCGCCGCGGATACCACCCAGCGGGTTCTTGATTTCATGCGCTAGGTTGCGAATGAGTTCCTTGTTGGCCTGACTCTGGTCGAGCAGCCGTTCTTCGCGGTCGAGCTTGAGTTGCTGGACGTTTTCACGCATCTCGATGAGGACCGGCGAATCCGGATTGTCCAGCGCCGTCACCACCACATGGACTTGCAAGGATTCGCGCCCGATCCGTTGCAGCGTCAGGTCCTGGCGCTTTTCAGCGAACTCGTGCGCGACGGCTTGCCTGAACACGGTTTCGAGCTTGTCGCCGTTGACGAACAGGCCGAAGAGCAGATGCTGGTCCAGCAAACGGAACGAGCACTCCAGCATGTTTTCAGCAGCGGCGTTGGCATAGGTAATACGGCCTTCGGCGTCGAGGATGACGACAGCCGACGCCAGCAGGTCGAGACCTGCAACGGAATTAAAGGGGATTTTCACGATGATCCAGACAGACAGGCCGCATCACGCGGCCCGGTTGATGCACGTTCCGGCGTCACTTGAGATTGCCGATTTCGCGCTTGAGGGCTTCGATATTTTTTTCGGAACGGGCGATTTCTTCTTTCATGCCAGCCACGCGGTCGAGGTACTTGGCATAGTTGCTTTCGTTACCCTGGCGTTCCGGCTCGCCGCCGTTATAGGTTTTCTTGATGCCGGCCAGTTTTTCTTCTTCGGATTTCAATTCGTCGAGCAGTATCTGGCGGCGATCGTTGTCGCGCGCTTTCTGGATATCGCTGTCTACTTTCGGAAAGTCACCCGACGCGCCCCTGGCTGATGTACTGCTCGCTGCCACTGGCGCACGCTTTGGCGTGGCAATGATGGTCATGCCGGGCAAATCGATTTTTTTGCAACCCTTGGTGGTGCCGGTGTTCTTGTACTCCTTGTTGCCACGCTCATCGACACACAGGAATACTTCGTTCTGGGCATGGGCCTGATGCAGGCACAGAGAAAACAGGATGACGCCGCATACGGGGAGTTTCATAAATTTCATTCAGGGAACGGATCAGACGGACTGCCAGTTTAGGTCAAGAGCCTGAGCATTACAAACGATGATCCGACGCACACGCCGACGTACAACACGGAGAGTGGACACAAAATAAAAAAGAGCGGGAAAAATCCCGCCCTTCTTTGCACTGCACGTCAGCTTAGCGACGTCTTACAGCGAGTAGTACATATCGAATTCGACCGGATGCGTCGTCATGCGGAAACGCGTGACTTCCTGCATTTTCAGTTCGATGTAGGCATCGATCATGCTGTCGCTGAATACACCACCACGGGTCAGGAACTCGCGGTCGCTGTTGAGGTACTCGAGCGCTTGCTCAAGCGACGAACAGACAGTCGGGATCAGCGCGTCTTCTTCCGGCGGCAAATGGTACAAGTCTTTCGAGGCTGCTTCGCCCGGATGGATCTTGTTTTGCACGCCGTCCAGACCGGCCATCATCAATGCCGAGAAGCACAGGTAAGGATTGGCCAGTGGATCCGGGAAACGGGTCTCAATGCGGCGGCCTTTTGGATTCGGCACATGCGGGATGCGGATCGATGCCGAACGGTTACGGGCCGAATAAGCCAGCTTGACCGGTGCTTCGTAGCCTGGCACCAGACGCTTGTACGAATTCGTACCCGGGTTGGTGATGGCGTTGAGTGCACGGGCATGCTTGATGATGCCGCCGATGTAGTACAGCGCGAACTCGGACAGACCGGCATAGCCGTCGCCAGCGAACAGGTTCTTGCCATCTTTCCAGATCGATTGATGGACGTGCATGCCGGAACCGTTGTCACCAACGATAGGCTTAGGCATGAAGGTCGCCGTCTTGCCGTAGGTGTGCGCCACATTCCAGACCACGTATTTCAGGTTCTGGGTCCAGTCGGCGCGCTCAACCAGGGTCGAGAAACGGGTACCGAGTTCATTCTGGCCGGCACCGGCAACTTCGTGGTGATGCACTTCGACAGGGATGCCCATGCCTTCAAGGATCAGCGACATTTCCGAACGCATGTCCTGCATGCTGTCGACTGGGGGAACCGGGAAGTAACCACCCTTGACGGCTGGCCGATGGCCGGTATTGCCGCCTTCGAATTTTTCGCCGGTGCTCCATGAGGCTTCTTCGGAATCGATCTTGACGAAGCAACCGTCCATGCCGATCTTCCAGCGCACGCTGTCAAAAATGAAGAATTCCGGCTCAGGGCCAAAGTAGGCGGTGTCGCCCAGGCCGGAGGATTTCAGGTAGGCTTCAGCGCGCTTGGCGATTGAGCGCGGATCGCGGTCGTAGCCCTTGCCATCCGATGGCTCGATGACATCACACTGCATGAACATCGTGGTTTCTTCCATGAATGGATCGATGTTGGCGGTG
>AEPR01000101.1 GCA_000195205.2 Oxalobacteraceae bacterium IMCC9480
CCAAACTGTTTGCGCCGGTGCCGGTTGCGATGGCGTTTATCGCCGGTGGCCTGATTATCCTGTGGGTCGAGCGTCGCAACAAGCGCAGCCCGGTGCCGCCACGGATCGACTCGGTCGACCAGATGACGGCGCTCGATGCCCTCAAGGTCGGACTGGCCCAAGCCTTCGCGCTGATTCCCGGCACCAGCCGCTCGGGTGCCACCATCATAGGCGGCATGCTGTTCGGCCTGTCGCGCAAGGCGGCCACCGAGTTCTCGTTTTTCCTGGCGATCCCGACCCTGCTCGGGGCCACCGTGTACTCGCTGTACAAGGCGCGTGAATTGCTGTCGGTCGAGGACTTGCCACTATTCGGTATCGGTACGCTGGCGGCTTTCGTCTCGGCATTCTTTTGCGTGCGCTGGTTGCTGCGTTACATCAGCTCGCACGATTTCACCATCTTTGCGTGGTACCGCATTGTGTTCGGGTTTGTCATCCTCGCGACCGCTTACAGTGGCTTGGTTGTTTGGGCTGACTGAGTGGGCTGACTGAGCCGACCGAGCCGCGATGCGCTCCATCGCCAACCTACTTTTGAAGACGGAATGACCGACACCAGTACCCCCGAACGCGCCTTGCACTTGCTGGAAACCGTCTTCGGTTATTCCTCTTTTCGCGGCCAGCAAGCCGAGATTGTCGACCTGATCGCACAGGGCGGCGACGCCCTGGTGCTGATGCCGACCGGCGGCGGCAAATCGCTGTGCTACCAGATTCCATCGCTGTTGCGCGACGGCGTCGGCGTGGTGATTTCACCGCTGATCGCACTGATGCAGGACCAGGTCGATGCGCTCGCCGAAGTCGGCGTGCGGGCCGCCTTCCTGAACTCGACCCAGACCTACGAAGAAGCCTCGCGCATCGAACGCATGGTGCGTACCGGTGAACTCGACCTGGTCTATGTCGCGCCGGAACGGCTGATGACGCCGCGCTGCCTGGACCTGCTGTCGGCCTCGAAGATCGCGCTGTTTGCGATTGACGAAGCGCATTGCGTGTCGCAATGGGGTCATGATTTCAGGCCCGAATACATCAAGCTGTCGATCCTGCACGAGCGTTTTCCGGACGTACCGCGCATCGCGCTGACGGCCACCGCCGACCAGCAAACCCGTACCGAGATCGCCCATCGCCTGCAGCTCGATGCAGCGAAGATGTTCATCTCGTCGTTCGATCGTCCCAACATCCGCTACCAGATCGTCGAAAAAGCCAACGGCCGCAAGCAGTTGCTCGACTTTATCCAGGCCGAGCACATGGGCGACGCCGGCATCGTGTATTGCCTGTCGCGCAAGAAAGTCGAAGAGACTGCCGAATTTCTCAATGCCAGCGGCATCCGCGCCTTGCCGTACCACGCCGGCATGAAGTTCGAGGAACGCAGCAAGAACCAGGCGCGTTTCCTGCGCGAAGAAGGCATCGTGATGACCGCCACGATCGCCTTCGGCATGGGCATCGACAAGCCCGATGTGCGCTTCGTCGCCCATCTGGATCTGCCAAAAAGTATCGAAGGCTACTATCAGGAAACCGGTCGTGCCGGCCGGGATGGCCAGCCTGCCAACGCGTGGATGGCCTACGGTTTGCAGGACGTCGTGCAGCAGCGCCGCATGATCGATGAATCCGAAGCCGACGAAACCTTCAAGCGCGTGCTCGGCGTCAAGCTCGACGCGATGCTGGGTCTGTGCGAAACGCTGGGTTGCCGGCGTCGCCATCTGCTCGAATACTTCGGCCAGAGTTCGCAGCCCTGCGGCAATTGCGATACCTGCCTCAATCCGCCGGTGTCATTCAATGCCACGGTGCCGGTGCAGAAACTGCTGTCGGCAATTTACCGGGTCGATCAGCGCTTCGGTGCCGTTCATGTCCTCGATGTGTTGCGCGGCATCGACTCCGACAAGATCAAACAATGGCGTCATGACCAGCTGTCGGTCTTCGGCATCGGCTCCGACACCAGCGAAGCCGAGTGGCGCGCCATCCTGCGCCAGTCGATTGCGCTGGGACTGGTTGCCGTCGATTACGAGTCGTACAACGCGCTCAAGCTGACCGATGCCGCCAAGCCGGTCCTGCGGGGTGGCGAACAAGTCCAGTTGCGCGAATACCAGAAACCGGTCAAAGCCAAACGGGCCGCTTCCGGCAAGGCACCGAAGGGTTATGTCGAGAACGAACTGTCCGGACTCGACCAGGTCATTTTCGACAAGCTGCGCTGGTGGCGCGTCGAGACCGCCCGCAAGCACAACGTACCGGCCTACGTGATTTTCCACGACGCCACGATGCGCGAAATCGCCAAGGCGCGGCCGGGTTCGCTGGATGACTTGCGCGGTGTTAGTGGCGTTGGCGAGAAGAAGCTGGAGACGTACGGGGCGGAGATTGTCGGGTTGATTGCGGAGCTGGTGGAGGGTTAGGGCGGCACGCGGCACAGATAGCCTTGTGCGGACACGCATTTTTGCCTGTCATGATGTGCATATTCCCGATATGCTTATCCAAACAGGCAAAAAGGGAGTGGCTTATGACGACTTTGCTTCACTTGGGACAGCGCCTGCGCGATGTCCGCCTGGCCGCCGGCCAGTTCAAAAAAACGCTGGCCGAATCCAGCGGCATCAATCGCAATACCTTGCACAACCTCGAATCCGGTACCGGCAATGTCGAGCTCAATACGCTGCTGGCGGTGTGCGATACGCTGGGACTGGATATTTTGCTGGTTCCCCGCGCGGCGTCGGACAAGCAGCGCTCACTGGCCGCTTCGGCCATCGCTACGCCTGCTGGCTCGTTCATCACTCGCGCTATCGCGGCCCGCGCAAGCAAGGTGCCCGGCCGTTCCGTCGTTCCAGCGCTGCCTGATCCTGAATTACCCGATGAGGATCCGCAATGAGCGCGGTCCGGTCTTTGCGGATCCGTATCGGCTTGACGGACGCGGGTTCCCTGTTCGGACTCGATGACGGACGGGTTTATTTCCGCTTCGATGAGGCCTACGCCCTGAATCCCGCTCGCCCGATCCTGTCGATGTCGTTCACGGGTGAAGACGACGTGGCGACGCGCGCACGCTTGCTCGATCCATTATTGCCGGCCACGTTTGGCGCAGGCAATGGCAAGCTGCCGGGATTTTTTCGTAACTTGCTGCCCGAAGGTATGTTGAGGAAGCATTTGCTGTCCGATGCAGGATTGTCGCCCGATGACGAGCTGGGATTGCTGGCCTATTGCGGCACCGATTTGCCCGGGGATGTGTGGGCGCTGGCCGAGACGCTGGACGACGTGGCGCTCGGCAGATTGCTCACGCAGGGGCACGATGCTTGCCGCTGGACAATCGGCCTGCTGGTTGCGCCTTTGCCGAACGCCGCTCGTGTATCAGATCACACCAATGCACGACACCGACGAGGAATCGACATGACCACTTCTGCCCATTGCTTCATTCCGTATCCCGATGCACCGGTCGCCGCCGGCACCGGCCCGCTGTCGGGCCTGACCTTCGCGGTCAAGGACATCTTCGACGTCGCCGGTTATCCGACCGGTTGCGGCAATCCGCACATGTTGGCGCTATCCGGCATCAAGCCGGCGTCGGCGTCAGTGGTGCGGACGCTGGCAGAGGCTGGAGCGAGCTTCGTCGGCAAGACCTGCACCGACGAACTGGCGTTTTCGATGAACGGCAAGAACGCGCATTTCGGCACGCCGCGCAATGGCGGCGCACCGGATCGTATCCCCGGCGGATCGAGTTCGGGTTCGGCTTCGGCGGTCTCGAACGGGCTGGCTGATATCGCGCTGGGCACCGACACCGGCGGCTCGGTGCGGGCCCCGGCCAGCCATTGCGGCCTGGTCGGATTGCGTCCGACCCATGCCCGCGTCAGCCTGCAAGGGGCGATGGACCTGGCACCGGATTTCGATACCTGCGGCTGGTTCACGCGCGACATCGACACCTTCGCGCGGGTCGGCGACGTGCTGCTCGGCGACGACACTTGCGCCTTGCCCGACGCACCGCAAGTACTGCTGGCCGTCGACGTGCTCGACCTGCTGTCGCCGCGCGTGCAGCAAGTCTTTGCCGATGCGCTGGAGCGCTTGTCGCCGGTGCTCGGCACGCTGCACGAAGTCACTACGGCGGCACCGTCGTTCGATGCGCTGTACTGGGCGTTCCGGCACATCCAGGGTTATCAGGCGTGGCAACAGCATGGCGCGTGCATCGAACAATATGGCTTGCAGCTCGGTCCCGGCGTGGCCGATCGCTTCAGCTGGTCGCGCACCGTCACCGCCGCGCAGATGCTGGAATACTCGGCCATCCGCGCCACCTTCGCGGCCCACTTTGCCGCGCTGCTCGGCAACGACAAGGTCATGGTCCTGCCGAGCATGCCCGACATCGCACCGCTGCTGACGGACTCCGAAACCGCACTCGAAAATTATCGCAACCAGGCCATCCGCATGCTGTGTCTGTCGGGCTTGTCGGGACTGCCGCAGATATCGCTGCCGCTGATGACGATCGATGGCGCGCCGTTCGGTTTTTCGGTGATCGGCCCGGCCGGCAGCGACCAGTCGCTGATCGCTTTTGCACGCACGCTGATGGAGGCGTGAATGCACTGGAAGCCTCGACCCGGATCATGCAGGAAGTCGTAGCGATGGCGAATCGCTCAGCGACGAATGGCCGCTGACACCGCCGGATTGCAGATACGGTTATGCCTGTCAAGTTCAATGCAGCCCGGTGGTTGGGCTGGAAATCAGGAGGGGGTCACGTGTGCTGCGCAGATGGTTGTTGTTCGCGCCAGGCCGCACCGGC
Organism: Oxalobacteraceae bacterium IMCC9480; assembly: GCA_000195205.2. Lineage (GTDB taxonomy): Bacteria > Pseudomonadota > Gammaproteobacteria > Burkholderiales > Burkholderiaceae_D > Actimicrobium. Next base: position 4,769 of record AEPR01000101.1, read on the forward strand.
TGCATCGGCTGGCATAGGCTTGAAGAAGTGGTAGCCCTGCACGAAATCGACGCCCATTGCCTGCAGCAGGTCGACCTCGGCGGCCGTTTCGGCACCTTCGGCGACCACGTCCAGGCCCAGGGTGTGGGCCAGCATCATGATCACTTCGACGATCTGGCGTTTGTCGTCGTGGTGGTCCATCTGGCTGACGAAGGACCGGTCGATTTTCAAGGTATGGATCGGCAGGCGTCGCAATTGACTGAGCGACGAATAGCCGGTACCGAAATCGTCGAGCGACAGCTTGACGTTCAACTCCTTGAGCTGCCGGAAAATTTCCAGCGCGTGCTCAGGGTCTGCCATCACCATGCTTTCGGTCAGTTCCAGTTTCAGGGTGCCGGCGAGGATGCCGGTCTCTTTCAGGGTCTGTGCGACCAGTGCGACCAGGCCATTGCCGGACAGTTGTATCGCCGACAGATTCACACTCATGGTCATTGGCTGTCCACTCTCGTCCTGCCAGAGGCGTAACTGGCGGCAGGCCTGGCCGAGGATCCAGCCGCCCATCGCGCTGATCAGGCCGATCTCTTCGGCCACCGGGATAAATTCGGCCGGGCCGGCAGCGCCGTACACCGGATGTTCCCAGCGCAGCAGTGCCTCGAACCCGCGGATCACGCCGTCGCGCGGGGTGACAACCGGCTGGTAGGCCAGCCACAATTGGTCTCGCTCCTGCGCTAGGCGCAGTTCCGATTCCAGCTGCAGGCGGCGCAAGGCCTTTTCCTGCATCGCGCTGTCGAACATGACCCAGCGCGCGCGGCCCTGCTGCTTGGCATGGTACATGGCGATATCGGCGTCGCGCAGCATGTCTTGCACGTCGTCGTAGCCGTTCTTGTTGAGTGCAATGCCGATGCTGGCCGTGACGATGACCTGCTGCCCGTCGAGCACGAAGGCGTCGGCCATGGCGCTCATTAGTCTTTCGGCCACGCGCACAGGAACCTGCTCGCTGTTGATATTGTCGAGCAGGATAGTGAATTCGTCGCCGCCCATGCGCGCCAGGATATCGCCGCCGCCGCCGCTCTGGTCGATGGCACCGCGCGAGACCAGGTCCGTCTGGCGCAGCGATGCGCTCAGGCGGTTGGCCGTGGCGATAATCAGCTGGTCGCCGGCCTGATGCCCCAGCCCATCGTTGACACCTTTGAAGCGGTCCAGGTCGACGAATAGCACGCAGAACTGGTAGCCGGGTACGCGCCGGGCGCGCAACTGGGCTTGCTGCAGGCGGTCGAGGAACAGCTTGCGGTTGCCCAAACGGGTCAGCGGATCGTGCAGCGCGTCATGCATCAGCTTTTCCCTGGTGCGCTCGCGCTCGACCACCCGCCCGAGCTGGATGCCGATCTGGGCCATCAGGCGTAATAGCGCCTCATCGGGCTCTTGGTAGGCCATGCTGAAAAATTCGAGCACCGCCACCACTTCGGTGTCGATCATGACCGGGAACGCAAACAAGGAGCACAGGCCTGCGCGCTGCGCTTCCGGCAGGCGCGGATAGGCGCCTGCATCGTGACTGTGGGCGTTGATCCAGGCCGGTGCGCTGCCTTCACATACCTTGCCCGGCAGCCCGATGCACCGTCCGAATGCGATCGATTCGGTCAGCGTGCGCAGCGTGTCGTAGCGACCGTCGCTCTCGTCATGCCAGATGGGGGTGGAATTGAGGGTGCGGCCGGCGTTGTCATCGACCAGCAGCAAATGGCCCAGCGGCCAGTAGGCGAACTTGCACACTGCGGCGAGGGCATGGCGCATCGCTTCTTCCACGCTGGCAGCGGCGTTCGCTGACGCGGCTATCGTTTCAAGCAAGACGATTTCCTGCTGGCGCTGAAACAGGTCGCGCAGGCCGCGTTCGGCGATCATTTCCGCTTCCTGGCGCGCAGAGGTTTCGCGGCGCAGACGCCGGTTCAGACGTGCAATTTCGGCGTCGGCAGGCGTCGCCAGAGCATGGTCAGTGGAATCGGACATGGAGCACGCACCTGGAAGCGCCGTCGTGCATGCACTGTGGTTGCGTAATCTCGGCCTGCTCATGGAAATGTTCTGCCGCGCCCAGCACGAAGCCTTCCGCCAATGTGCACATCTTGCGTGGTGAGCTGTAGCCAATGATCATGCCACCATCGTCGCTGACCCCGAAATCGAACACCGGTGTGCTGGCCCCCGGATACAGTTTATGCACCTCGGGATGAATGATGCTGTTGAGGGTGAGAAGAAAACTGCGCGTTCCCGCATGGCCGACGAAAAAATCGGGATAGCGGACGGCCAGCATGGGCAGGGCACGCTGACCGAACCAGCGCAGAATATCCCGGGGCGGCAAGTTCAGCGCCTTCGATGCCGCGCCGACCAGGGCGACGACTTCGCCGTCGGCGTAGTTGCCGAGGGAAGTGTAGGCACCGGACAAATTCGCCTCATCGAGCAGCTTGTCCCAGGTCGCATCGCCGAACTCCTTGCTGACGGCTTCCTCGAGCAGGTTAAAAATGATGCCTTTCATGCGGTGCCTCGTGACGATGTCGTGGGAACGGATAATACGCCTTTAGGTAGAAAAACTTTTTCTACCATTCAACGCCCTGCGCACACCCGCCCCGTTCTCTGCAACTACTGCTGCACCCCACCTACTGCGTCCTGCGCCAGCACTTGCAACGCCACCGGCGCGACCACGACCGACAGTTCCGGCGGCGCTGGCACCCGCACCGGTTTGCCGCGCATGGTGGTGTTGCTCAGCACGTTGCCAATGACTTCCGGGGCGGCGTCCCAGACCGGGTCGTCAATGCCGTCGAAGACGCGCTTGAGCTGCTGGCCCCAGCTGTCGCGGATCATGCGGAAGTACTGGTTTTTTTCATCGATGGTGACGAAGCGGGTGACGGCCAGCCGGTCGGCTTCGTAGACCAGCAAGTCGAGCGGCAGGCCGACCGAGATGTTCGAGCGCAGCGTCGAATCCATCGAGATCAGCGCGCACTTGGCCGCCTCGTCGAGCGAGGTGTCGAGGCTGACCACGCGGTCGATGATCGGCTTGCCATACTTGGCTTCGCCGATCTGCAGGTAGACGCTGTCATCGAGCGATTCAATGAAGTTGCCGGCGCTGTAAATCTGGAACAGCCGGCAGCGTTCGCCCTTGATCTGGCCGCCGAAGATCATGCTGGCGTTGAACGAGATACCGAATTTGTCGAGTGCCTGCGCGTCGCGCTCATGCACGCTGCGGATCGCGTCACCGATGATCTGGGCGGCTTCGTACATCGAGGTGGCGGTCCAGAGCGTGCGGCCGGCCTTGTTCTTGAAGTCGGTCAGTAGCTGCCGTACTGACTGGGATATCGCGAGGTTGCCGGCGGTCATCATGACCATCATCCGGTCGCCCGGAATCTCGAACACGCTCATCTTGCGGAAGGTGCCGACATGGTCGACGCCGGCATTGGTACGCGAATCCGACAGGAAAACCAGGCCTGCGTCGAGACGCATGGCAACACAATAAGTCATGGGGCTTACCTGTAATAAATCGAGTAAACGATTCTACAGAAGGTTGCGTATATTTTCTTTTAAGAAATGCAAATTAGAAATAATTCCCTGCGCCGGCAGGGTGTCCCGGCGCAGGAAATCAGGGCTGACGTTGTCGGCCTAGGCTGCCAGCGGCAGCAAAAAGTCCTGGCTGACCCGCGCACCGAGGTCACCGATGCGCTCCAGGAATTCGGTCAGGTAATTGTCCAGACCGGCGGCCTGAATGTCGGCGATCTGGCCGTATTGCAATTCGGCCTTGAGGATGCCGGCCAACCGTTCGGTCTCACGCGAGGTATCGGTCCCGACATACTGCAGGTTGCTGACCAGTTCGGTCATGCAGGCCAGCAGCGAGCGCGGCATGTTCTCGCGCAGGATCAGCAGTTCGGCCACGCGCGCCGGGGTGATGACGTCGCGATATACCTTGCGGTAGATTTCGAATGCCGAGACGGATCGCAGCAACGCGGCCCAGTAGTAAAAATCGATTTGCTGGTCGTGCAGCGGCGACTGGTTCGGGCCGGTGCCGTGGAATTTCACGTCAAGGATGCGGGCGGTGTTGTCGGCCCGTTCCAGGAAGGTGCCGATGCGGATGAAGTAGAAGGCCTCGTCCTTGAGCGTGGTACCGATGGTGACGCCGCGTGACAGGTGCGAGCGGTACTTGACCCATTCGAACAGCTTGATCGGGTCGTCTTCGAGCTCGCCATCGCGCAGCTTGCCCTGCAATTCGAGCCAGGTGGCGTTGTGGGTTTCCCAGACTTCGGTGGTCAGCGTGCCGCGCACGGCACGGGCGTTTTCGCGCGCCTGCTTCAGGCACGAGGCGATCGACGAGGGATTACTCATGTCCTTGACCATGAAATCAAGCACGTCCTTCGGCGTCACCTTTGCATATTTGCGGTCGAACAAGGATTGCAGCTCGGAGATTTCGAGCAGTGCGCGCCAGCCGCGCATGGCGGCTTCTTTCGATTGCGGCAGCAGGCCGGTCTCGGTATTGACGTCGAGCATGCGCGCGGTATTTTCGGCCCGTTCGGTGTAACGGGCCATCCAGAACAAGTGGTCAGCGGTGCGGCTCAGCATGTCATTTCTCCAGGATCCAGGTGTCTTTGGTGCCGCCGCCCTGGGAGGAATTGACCACCAGGGAGCCGTCTTTGAGGGCCACGCGCGTCAGTCCGCCGGGAACCATCGAGATGGTTTTTCCGGACAGGACGAACGGGCGCAAGTCGATATGGCGGGGCGCGATGCCGGCCTTGACGTACGTCGGGCAGGCCGACAGCGCCAGCGTGGGCTGCGCGATGTAGCCTTCGGGCTTGGCAATGAGGCGGGCGCGGAAATCCTCGATTTCGGCTGTCGAGGCGGCCGGACCGACCAGCATGCCGTAACCGCCGGCACCGTGAACTTCCTTGACGACCAGTTCCGGCAGATGGGCCAGCGTGTACGCCAGGTCTTCTTTTTTGCGGCACTGGAAGGTCGGTACGTTGTTGAGGATGGGTTCTTCGCTGAGGTAGAAGCGCACCATGTCCGGCACGAACGGATAGATCGACTTGTCGTCGGCCACGCCGGTACCGATCGCATTGGCCAGCGTGACACCGCCTTCGCGATACGCTTCCAGCAAGCCCGGCACGCCCAGCGTCGAATCGGGCCGGAAAGCCTTCGGATCAAGGAAGTCGTCATCGAGGCGGCGATAGATCACGTCGACCCGTTGCGGTCCGCGCGTGGTGCGCATGAAGACCACGTTGTCGTCGACGAACATGTCCTTGCCTTCGACCAGTTCGACGCCCATTTGCTGGGCCAGGAACGCGTGCTCGAAATAGGCCGAGTTGTACATCCCCGGCGACATCACGACCACGGTCGGATCGATCACGCCGACCGGTGCCACCGAGCGCAGGTTGTCGAGCAACATGTCGGGATAGTGCGCGACCGGTGCGATCTGGTGGCGCGCGAACAGCTCGGGGAACAGCCGCATCATCATCTTGCGGTTTTCCAGCATGTACGACACGCCGGACGGCACTCGCAGGTTGTCTTCGAGGACATAGAATTCGCCGGCACCGGCACGCACGATGTCGACGCCGGCGATGTGGGCGTAGATGTCGTTGACTACCGAGACGTTCTGCATCTCGGGGCGGTACTGGGCGTTCTTGTAGATTTGTTCGGCCGGGATCACGCCGGCCTTGATGATGTTCTGGTCGTGATAAATATCGTGCAGGAACATGTTGAGCGCTTTGACGCGCTGCACCAGTCCGGTTTCCAGCTGGGCCCATTCGGCGGCGGTGATGATGCGCGGAATGATATCGAACGGAATCAGTCGTTCGGTGCCGGCGTCGTCGTCGGTATCGTCGCCATAGACGGCGAAGGTAATGCCGACGCGGCGGAAGATCAGGTCGGCTTCGGCTTGCTTGCGGGCGATGATCGTCGCGGGCTGTTCGGTCAGCCAGGCCTGGAATTCGTGATAATGCTCGCGTACGCCGGCGGTATCACTGGAGTACATCTCATCGAAAAAATTCGCCATGCTGTGTCCCATTGCAGTTTTTCTGATGACGCTGCAACGCGGTGCGTGCAGCGGGCCTGATGACAGGGTATCAAGAAATGTGCCAGCCGATGCAACGATCTGCCGGCCTATGTGACCGGGAACACTATTGCGGTCTTCGCAAGCGATCGATCAGTGCCAGCGTGTGCTGGTCGGGCGCGGGTGTGAGCAGGCTGACGACAATCAGCGCGAGGAAGCCGGCCGGTACGCCGAAGATGCCGGCCGATATTGGTGCAATCTGGAACCATTGCCCCGCAATCGAGCCGCCGAGTGCCGGATAGGTGCGCAGCATGTAGACCACGCAAACCACCAGGCCGGCCAGCATGCCGGCGATCGCACCGGGCTGGTTCGCGCGCTTCCAGAACATGCCCAGCGCCAGCGCCGGGAACAGCATCGACGCCGCCAGCGAAAAGGCCGCACCGACCATCGACAGGATATTGCCCGGCTTGAGCGAAGCCACGTAGGCGGCCACCAGCGCTACCACCAGCAATAACAGTTTGGAGATGGTCACGCGCTTCTGGGTCGAGGCGGTCGGATCGATTTTGCGGTAGTACACGTCGTGCGACAGCGCGCTCGAAATCGTCAGCAGCAAGCCATCGGCGGTCGACAGCGCCGCGGCCAGTCCGCCGGCGGCGATCAGGCCCGAGATCACGTAGGGCAGGCCGGCGATTTCCGGCGTGGCCAGCACGACGATATCGCCATCGAGGACGATCTCGGCCAGTTGCACGATGCCGTCGTGGTTGACATCGACGATGCTCACCAGCGGATGGAGCTTGTCGAGGTTGGCCCAGTACGAGACCCAGCCCGGCAGATGCGAGAACTCGGAACCGACCAGCGTGCTGTAGATGTCGAGCTTGACCAGCACCGCCAGCGCCGGAATCGTGATGTACAGCAGCATGATGAAGAACAGCGTCCAGAACACCGACTTGCGGGCCTGGTGTACCGACGGCGTCGTGTAGTAGCGCACCAGCACATGCGGCAGCGCGGCCGTGCCCATCATCAGGCACAGCACCAGCGCCAGAAAATTATTCCGCTTGCTGTCGGAGGTCGCCGCGTCGGTGCCCGGGAACGGTGTCGCATGCGGCAGGACGGGCGCGGCGCGCGCGAGGTAATTGTTGCGTGATTCGATCCAGACCTGGCGCGCTTCGTTGGCATCCTTCGGATAAGCGGCCAGGGCCCGGCTGGCGCTCTTGATATCGATCAGCGTGGCGTTATCGCGCTTGAGCTGTTCGACCCGGCGCTGGGCATCGAACAAGCCGTTGGACCAGGCGGCCGGCAACTCTTGCAGGCGCAGGTCGAGCTCGGCGGCGCGCTGCCGGAACACGTCGCGCACCTGCTGCTCCTTGGGATCGGCATTGAGTACTTTCTCGCGCTCGCTCAGCGCCGACAGCGCGGTGCCGTAGGCCACCTGGGGCACCGGCACGCTGGTGTGCTTGACCGACATCCAGACCACCGGAATCATGTAAGCGATGAGCATGATCAGGTACTGCGCCACCTGGGTCCACGTCACCGCGCGCATGCCGCCGAGGAAGGAACAGACCAGGATACTGGCCAGTCCCAAAAATATACCGACCGAGAAATCAACCCCGGTAAAACGCGACGTGATCAGCCCGACGCCATAGATCTGCGCCACCACATACGTGAACGATACGATCACGGTAGCGATCACGGCCAGCGTGCGCACCATGTCATTGCCGTAGCGCCCGCCATACCGGGCAGCCAGATAATCGGGCACTGTGTACTGGCCGAACTTGCGCAGGAACGGTGCCACCAGCAGCGCTACCAGCACGAAGCCGCCAGTCCAGCCCATCACGTAAGCCAGTCCATCGAAGCCCTGCAAATACAGGCCTCCGGCCAGGCTCAGAAAACTCGCGGCCGACATCCAGTCGGCGGCGGTCGCCATGCCATTGAAGATGGCCGGCACGCGTCGCCCTGCGACGTAATATTCGGAGACATCGGCGGTGCGGCTGATGACGCCGATGCCGGCATACATGACGATGGTAGCGAACAGGAACAGGTAGCCGATCCAGATGCGCGGCATGCCTTCTTTTTCAAGGATGGCCAGGGCCAGCAGGAACAGCACGAAGCAGACCGTGAACCAGCCGTAGTAAATTTTCAGGCGGCTGGAAAATGACCTAGTCGTCATGGACAGGCTCCGGCACGTAGCGGCGATCCAGCGTACGCATGCGCCACGCATAACAAGCAATCAGGGCGACATACACCAGCGTTGCCCCTTGCGCAGCCAGATAAAACGAGAGCGGCCAGCCGAACAGAACCAGCGCATCGAGTTCGCGCGCAAACCAGATGATGCCGACCGTCATGACCAGCCAGCCGGCCAGCAATTGCAGCGTCAGACGCCGGGTCAGACGCCAGTGGGCGGCGGCGTCGAGCGGTGCGCCGGGCAGGAATTCGCGCATCAGCCGATGTCCTCGATGAACGACAGCGCGTGCGCCATCGGTAGCGTGACACGGAACAGGCTGCCCGGAATTTTCGGGTCATGGCTGTGCGGATTGCTGAAGACATCGATCTCGGCATCATGCTGCAAGGCGATCTCGCGCACGATCGCCAGGCCCAAGCCACTGCCTTCGACATTGCTGCCGAGGATGCGGTAGAAGCGCTCGAAAATATGGCTGCGCTCGGCGGCGGCGATACCGGGTCCGGTGTCCTCGATTTCCAGCATCGCTTGCTGGCGATTTTCGTCGGTGCGCACGCGGATGGTCACGCTGCCCAGGGATGGCGTGTAGCGCAGCGCGTTGTCGATCAGGTTGCTCAGCAATTCGCGTAACAGCATCGCATTGCCGACCGTCATGACCGGGTGGCCGGGTTGCTCGAAGCCGATGTCGATCTGCCGCGCGAGGGCGGCCGGCACCCAGTCCTGCACGACAGTGCGGGCCAGTTCGCACAGCTCGATCGGCTCGAAAGCGCGCGCCCGCACGGAGCGGTTTTCGGCATGCGCCAGCGATAGCAACTGGTTGATCAGACGCGTTGCCGCCTCGGAGCTTTTCGAGAGCTGTTCGAGCGAGCGGTGGATTTCATCCTGCGAGGTCTGGCGCAGCGCCAGCTCGGATTGCATGCGCATGCCGGCCAGCGGGGTCTTCATCTGGTGGGCGGCATCGGCAATGAAGCGTTTTTGCAGATCGATGGTTTGCGACAGCCGCTCGAGCATGTCATTGAGCGAGCGCACCAGCGGTGAGATCTCTTCCGGCACCTGGCCCGAATCGATCGGACTGAGATCATCCGGACGGCGCGCGCGGATGCGCTGCTGCAGTTCGGCCAGCGGTGCCAGTCCGCGTGCCAGCGCAAACCAGACCAGCGCCAGCGCCACCGGCAGGATGATGAACTGCGGCAGGATCACGCCCTTGATGATGTCGTTGGCCAGTCGGGCCCGCTTGTCGAGGGTTTCGCCGACCTGCACCAGCGCCATGCGCGGTTCGCTGACGGTATCGCTGGCCTGTTCGCGCATCAGCCGGGATGACCGCAGATCGACCTGGACGTAGGCGATGCGTACTTCGGTGCCGTGGATGCGTTCGTCGCGAAACTGGACCGTGCTGGTCGGCGCGTTTTCTTCTTCGGCCGGCATCGACATGTCATGGTCGCCGTCGACATAAATGCCATCGACGTCACGCACCTGGTAGTACACGGTATCGACCTCGTCGGCGCGCAGGATATCGCGTGCGGCACCGGGTAGCAGGGCGACCACCTTGCCATCGACTTCGCGCACCTGCTGCGACAGCACCGTCACGCTGTCATCGAGGGCGCGGTCGAACGGCTGGTTGGCAATCGACTTGGCCACCAGATAGGTGATGGCGATGCTCATCGGCCAGAGCAGCAGCAAGGGCACCAGCATCCAGTCGAGGATTTCGCCAAACAGCGAGCGTCGGATGGGCTCGTCGTTGCCATCGATGCCGGCGTGAAGCGCCGGATCAGAAGTGTCCCGCGTTGGCACGTCAGGTCGCTGCCGGAGCGTCGATGTATTTTTCGAGGCAATACCCGAGGCCGCGCACGGTGGCGATACGCACGCCGCCTAACTCGATCTTCTTGCGCAGCCGATGGACATAGACTTCGATGGCGTTGTTGCTGACTTCTTCGCCCCATTCGCACAAGTGGTCGACCAGCTGTTCTTTCGAGACCAGCCGGCCGGTGCGTTGCAGCAGCACTTCCAGCAGCCCCAGTTCGCGTGCCGACAAGTCCAGCATCTGCTCGTTGATATACGCAATGCGGCCGACCTGGTCATAGGACAGCGGGCCGTGCCGCACCACGGTCGGTCCGCCGCCGACGCCACGGCGGGTCAGGGCGCGTACCCGGGCTTCGAGCTCGGAGAGCGCGAACGGCTTGGCCATGTAGTCGTCGGCACCGAGGTCCAGACCCTTGACGCGCTGCTCGATCGAATCAGCGGCGGTCAGGATCAGTACCGGCAAATGCGAGTTGCGGGCGCGCAGCTTGCGCAGCACTTCCAGTCCCGACATGCGCGGCAGGCCCAGGTCGAGGATCAGCAAATCGAAATCCTGCGTCGACAGGGCCAGATCGGCTTCGACCCCGTTATGCACGCAATCGGTCGCATACCCGGACTGACGCAGCGAACGCGTCAAGCCATCGGCCAGCACACTATCGTCTTCGGCAAGCAGGATACGCATCGTTATTGGCCCGGGTTGGAATGCGCAGAGTCTATTGTGTTCGGTGAGTTCGGGCAAGACAGGATGACTGCGCGGTCCTTCGTAGGGTGGGCACGGCCTCTCGTGCCCACGCGCGCGCACCGCCGATGCCTGTCAATTCCGGTCGTGCGGCGGTGCATTCGCGTGGGCACGATGACC
>AEPR01000100.1 GCA_000195205.2 Oxalobacteraceae bacterium IMCC9480
TTCGACAAGCTCAGGCCGAACGGTATATGGAAGAATGGTCGAACAACGGTGTCTGGAGCGGCGGTCGATTAACGGTATCTGTCAGCCGGCCATAAACTGTGTCCAACGCGTAGCGGTGTTTTTCCGCTGCGCGAATTTAGGGAGGTGCTGATGTGTCGGCCAACCAGAGATCCCGCAGGACCCGTTCGCTCTCCTACAAGCCAGCATTGACCCCGCCCTGCGCCAGCACAGGCATCAACACAGAGCGGATGGCTCCGGCCGGGATGACGGTGTCGAGCGCGTTGTACTGTTTCATCAGCTGCTTGCACTCGTCGCCATATCCCGACGAAGCCGGATCAAGGTGATCGAGCTGATCTTGAATGACGTTTTTTTCGTGCGCGATCTGTTGCTGTATATCGCCATTCAACGCTGTCATTTCTGCCTCACGCACGCGCCCGAGCAGGCTGTGCATCAAAGGTGACGCGGCCAGGAAGGCCTGGAAATCCTGATTGTTTTTTTCAGCAGCGATGTCAGACAAGCCGTCATTGCCCAGTTGTGATTTGGCGGCGGCAATATCGTCGGACGTGATGCAACTGCATGCCGGATAAAGCATCGTCGCGACCTGCGTCGGCAACGGGTGGGACTCGGCTAGCTCGACCAGATAACCGAGGTGCACTTCAATTTCATCGACGAAGTGCAGGGTGGCCACCTTTTCTTTGGCCAGACGGGTCAGCACCTGCAGCCGGTATTGGCCCTTGCACAGGTCGACGAGCGGTTGCGGATTCCGGTCGTACTTGCCCGAAGCAATCTCGGCGGTGGTTCGGCTGGCCAGGCACGCCATCTCCATATCGAGCAATCGTAAGGCCACCCGGTCGCCGCAGGTCTCGGTCGCATCGAACGCCAGATTGAAGCAGTTGTCGCGCAAGGCGGGATCGCTTTGCAGCTGGGTCAGCAGGGCGGCAACGCGTTGCTGCGTGGCTACTTTCAGTGCGGGCGTGGCGTGCAGATAGTCGTTGGTCTCGCGGACGCGTACCAGGAATTTGGCGAAGTAGGAGGCATTGTCTTGCGCCGGTATTTCCTTCCAGACGGCAGGATCCAGTGCTGTCACTGCGCGCGGCGCGGCTTCTTCACGCCAGCGCTCGACTTCCTGATCCAACGTACCGACCTTAATGTCAGGACCATGCGCTGCCAGCTCTGCCATCTGATACGAAATTCTTGGCCCTTCATACGTCATCGGAGGTGATGGATTGAGGGTAGCAACCAGACGGTTGCGAACCGCGTCAGAAAACCGGCTGGCGTTTATCTCGATTTCGCACCGGCGATCCAGTGTCAGGATGTCGTCGGGAAGGCTCGTGAGTGCCAGGCCCCTGACATCCAGACGCCGCAATTGTGTGAGATGTCCTAACGGTGGTAACGAGGTCAGGCCGGGGCATCCGAAAAGCGTCACGTCATTCAGCACACTACATGCCGAAAAATTCAGGGGACCCGTGATTGCCGGGAGGTCGTATAACCCCAACTTCTCGAGTTGTCCTAACTGAGAAAAATCCAGCAGCGCAGTGAACACATGAAGGCCGCTAAGTTGTAGGCGCTCCATTTTTTTGCACTCGGACAAACCCTCGAGTGCCGTTAGCGAACGCAAACCATATAGTTCCACGTCTTTCAGTTGTTCGCACTGAGACAAATCCCGGAGCGCGGCGAGGCTAGGACATTCCATCACCCATAACGTATTCAGAGCTTTGCATGGAGTTAAATTCGCGAGCGAGGTCAGTGACTCTAAACATCTTAAGTCTACGTGTTCAAGTTGTTCGCACTGCGATAGACCCGCGATCGAAACGAGCTGATGACATGCAATTACCGACAAGGTTTTCAAGGCTTTGCATTGAGACATATCGTCGAGCGTTGTCAGTAACCCGAGACCCTTTAATTCCAGGCCGTCGAGTTGTTCGCACTGAGCTAAAACCGGGAGCGCAGCGAGCTGATCGCAGTATTTCACCGTCATCGTTTTCAATGCTTTACACGAAGACAAATCCGGAATTGCCGGGAGATTACGGCAGCGCGATAGGGTCAATGACGTCAACTTTGCCGGCCAGGGTGGCAGGCTAGTCAGGCAATCGCAGTCCTTGATTTCCAGACTGGTTTCGTTCGGATTGCTCAAGCAATTCTTGAATTGCGCTCCCACCTGCTTGCGCTCGTCACGTTCGTTGTCGTTGCCACTTTTGATCCAGGCGTCCACCTCGGCGATCTGTAGCAAGAGTGCTTTGCGTGGGTTGCCCCGTACGGGAGGTCGTTGCGAAGAGGTGCCGGGTACCGGGTGATCGGGCGGCACGCCGGTATCGGGAGGAGCGTGGGCGTCGCGCCGGTTGCGGTCGTTTCCAGGGCGGATACAGGATAGAAAGAGGTTTCTCATGGTGGCCTGCCTGGTGGACGGTTGGGGGAGCACTGACAGGAAATACGTGTCAGAGCGACGCCAATGATTCCATTCAAGTCATCGTGAGTGACGCATCTTCCGGACTTGCTTTTGCCAGCTTGTCGAAGGCGCGCCGATTGTTGTTCCGCAATCCGTCCGTCCTGAGCTTGTCGAAGGAAGCTTGTC
>AEPR01000099.1 GCA_000195205.2 Oxalobacteraceae bacterium IMCC9480
CCAACGGCCATAATTCGTATTGCCTGCCGAGAACTTGAGACATTTTTTGTTGGCGATTGGGCAGCCGTGGCTGAAGGATTTAAGAATCCTGCACTTGCCCGAAACGCGAATTTAGCCAAATATCGCAACCCGGATCTATTGGGTAGTCCTTCCGTAGAAATTGCCCGAGTTATTAAATTTTATCAAAAGCGTGAAGGAGCACGAAAAATTTCTCCATTTCTACAATTTGATAAAAATAAATCAAATAGTTTTCGCGTTTTAGTCACTGCATTACAAAATCTTTTCCCTAGCTAATGGACGGATAAAAGAAATACTTTTCGCGAATATAAAAAAAATATAAAAATTGTTTTTTGAATTTAACAAATTATTTTCAACAAGTCATGCGCGGGAGAATCTATTTGGAAACGGGCGATCTAAAGTCTATTTATTGGATAATATTCCATATTAAAAAAAGCCGGTTTTGTTCGATAGTGGGCCTCTGCGCAGCCCATAAAAGAAGCTTGCCATCTATTGCCGTCGTTTGAAATTAGCGTGAGCCAACGGCCATGGAATGAGAGGTCGTTTGCAGATAGCATGAGCATGAGTACGGGCCCATTTTCATTTGCAATTAATATGAGCAATAATCGGTGTCAAATGCGAGCAATGACGGTTTGAAATGAGAGTCACTACACCTTATGGACGAATTGCAACACATACGCTCTGAGACAGAGCGTCAGGCATGTTTGCAACTTACCCATATGAAATCAGTTTTTTCTATAGCATCAACCATGAGTCTTCCGGGAATTGAACCCATGCGACAAAGATTATTGACAGTAACTATGACGGTAACAGGATCATTTTTATTTTATTTTTATCCTTAAATTCAGTTAGTTGAGCGTGCTATTTGGTAGACGCCGCCCCACCAAGAATTCGTTTTAAGATGTTTCAAGATGTTCAAAAAGCCGCACTTCTCCCTTTGAGAATGCGGCTTTTTTGTTTCCTGGCACGTCACAGAAAACATTCAACCTGTCGCCCCCGCCTTGGCCGCAAGTTCGAGAGCCACCTCCCCTCCTGCGGAGGGCAAGATTGTTTCATTCCTAATTTTGTTGCACTTCATCAATAGAGTTTAGTTTCTTTAATACATCCTTAACATTCCCTTGGTAATCTTTTGCAGACCGGACGCATTCAGCCCCGGCTAAAACGATCCCAGGGAAACATTCATGAAAACAACGCGTTCGACGCTCTACTGGCAGCTGATGGCCTTGGCCGGTACCGCCCTTCTGGCTGCTTGCGGTGGAGGTGCTTCCACATCTGTTACACCGCCCACGACTCCAACTACACAAACATCGGCCGGTACGTCCGTTTATGTCGGCCCCATAGGCGGCTTTGGCTCGGTAATCGTCAATGGCATGCGCTTTTCATCGGTCGGCGCGACGCTGGTCGATGATGACGCGAACACGATCAACCTGGAACAGCTCAAGCTGGGAATGACAGTACGCGTCACTGGTGAAACCAATGACACCGCCCAGACAGGTACGGCAAGCCGCCTCGAACTGGTCCACGGAACACGTGGCTCGCTCAGCGCTATCGATGTCAGTGCAGGCACCCTCGTCGTAATGGGGCAGCGCATCGTGACCAGTACGGCCACAAGCTATCAGGGCATAAGCGGACTCGCGGCACTGACTGCCGGACAAGCAGTTGAAATTTACGGCGCGCTGCAGACCGATGGCAGTCTGCTGGCGACATTGATCGAAGCCAAGACCGCGCTGACTTCGGTCAATCTGACCGGTCGCGTGGCTGTACTCGGCACCACAACATTTCAGGTGGGGTCACTCACCGTAAACTTCAGCGCAGCGACAGTCAACGGCGTGCTAGCTGATGGCAAGCGCATCAAGGTCCGCGCGACGGCAGCCCCGGTTGGTAATGTACTTACTGCCAGCTCGGTAAAAGTCTTCGATAACAGCACCGTATTCGGCAGTACGGTCACCAGCGGCGTCCGTCTCAAAATCAAGGGAGTAGCCGACACGAGTCCACTCAACGGATTGCTGACGGTGTCCGGCACCCAGGTCAACATCACGAACGCAATCATCAAAGGGGCCGCCACCACAGTGGTCGCCGGCCAGTTTCTTGAAGTCAAGGGTGTGTGGGATGGCAGTGTTTTGCAGGCGAGCGAAGTCGAACAGGAGGGCTATCGGGAGAGCCAGATCGGGGGTCGCAACGAACTCTACGGCACCGTCAACAGTATCAACGGCAGCACCGCCGTTGTTAATGGCGTCACGGTTGACCTGAGTGCAGCCGTATTCCAGCATGGCAACCTGCAACTGGTCACCGTAGGCAGTTATGTTGAAATAAAGGGCAACATGCGCGGCAGCCTACTGGTGGCGACCCGGATCGAACTCAAGACCAACAGCACCGCCAAGGACATCGTCTACGAACAATCCGGCGTGATCCAGGGCTTTACATCGGTGGCCGGCTTCAAGCTCAATGGTCTGCAAATAGATGCGTCGCAAGCCATCTTTGAACGCGGCGCAGCAACCGGACTGGCCAACGGGATCTACATTGAAATCAAGGGAGCGCAGAACAGTAGCGGAGTATTCGTCGCCACCAAGGTAGAAATCAAGGCCGCTTCACCTGGCTAAACCCGCTTGGTCGCTTGAACTCCCTCAATGCCAACGCCACCCCGTTGGCATTTTTTACAAGTTTCACGCATGCTTCGGGTATAACAACACGGTACCAACGCCCACAGGAATGCATGCCCCTCGATTACGCCACCCTTGATTTACTGCGTTTATCCCATCCGGCCTGGCGTTTGCTGCGATCGGATCACGCGCCACTCATTGCCAGCTTTCTGGAGCGCGTCTTCGTCACGCCGAACCTGCGCGTCATCGCGCAATCCGACCTGGCCGAAGCGCTCGACGATGAGCTGTTCGGCTTGCGCCAGCGCTACGGGGCCGATACCTATCCGAAACCCGCGCTCGACTATCTCAATGACTGGGCCAATACCGACAAGGGCTGGCTGCGCAAGTTTTACCAGCACGGCTCCGACGAGCCGCATTTTGATCTGACGCCGTCGACCGAAAAAGCCATCGCCTGGCTCGGTACGCTGGCAGCGCGCAGCTTCGTGGGCACCGAATCACGCTTGCTGACGCTGTTCGACCTGCTCAAGCAAATCAACAGCGGCAGCGACGCCGACCCGCAGACCCGGCTGGCCGCACTGCAACAGCAGCGCGACGCCATCGATGCCGACATCGCGCGCGTGCTGGCCGGCGATATCGCGCTGCTCGACGACACGGCACTGAAGGATCGCTTCCAGCAATTCATGGCGCTGGCGCGTGAACTGCTGACCGATTTTCGTGAAGTCGAGCATAACTTTCGCGGACTCGACCGACGTGTGCGTGAGCGCATCGCGCTGTGGGATGGCGCCAAAGGGGCGCTGCTCGAACAGATCATGGGCGAGCGCGATGCGATTGCCGATTCGGACCAGGGCAAGAGCTTTCGCGCCTTCTGGGATTTCCTGATGTCGAGCAGCCGGCAGGAAGAACTGTCGACGCTGCTCGACCGCGTGCTGGCGCTGGCGCCCGTGGCCGAGCTGAAGCCGGATGCGCGTATCCGGCGCGTCCACTATGACTGGCTCGAAGCCGGCGAACACACGCAGCGCACGGTGGCGCAACTGTCGCAGCAACTGCGCCGCTTTCTGGACGATCAGGCCTGGCTGGAAAACCGCCGCATCATGGATATCCTGCGCGGCATCGAAGTGCGCGCACTGGCGCTGCGCGACACGCCGCCGGCCGGCGTCATCATGCAGATCGACGACATCGCTGCCGACCTCGAATTGCCGATGGAGCGGCCGCTGTTTTCGCCGTCGATCAAACCGGTGATCACGGATAGTGCGCTGGAATCCGGTGCCGATGACACCTCGGAGGCGACCATGCAGACCTTGTATGCGCAAGTCGTGATCGACAAACCACAACTGGTGCGGCAAGTCCGCCGTGCACTGCAGGACCGGGCGCAAGTGACGCTGCGCGAAGTCTGCGTACTGCATCCGCTGCAGCACGGCCTGGCCGAACTGGTGGCTTATCTGCAACTGGCCAGCGACACCTTCACCAGCATCGTCGACGAGGATGCCAGCGAGCCTATCGTCTGGACCCGCACCGGCGACGACGGCCAGCCAGTGCACAAGCAGGCGATCCTGCCGCGCGTGATTTTTTTGAGGTAATGATGACTGACGAAACCCAACGGGATGAGCAACACGGTCCCGACAGCGCCGACTTGTCCGCGCTGATAATCGTCCTGCTCAAGGGTGTGCTATACCAGGATGGCGATGCCGGCCTCTGGAATGGCTTGCTGAACTTGCAGGCACGGGTGCGCGATTACGTGCTGGTGCTGGGCCTTGAACTGGTCCTCGACGAAGCCGAAGGCTATGCCTTCCTGCGCTCGCGCACCATCGCCGAAGACGACGACGCACCGAAGTTGCCGCGACTGGTGGCACGCCGGCCGCTGTCGTTTCCGGTCAGCCTGTTGCTGGCACTGCTGCGCAAAAAAATGGCCGAGTTCGATGCCAGCGGCGGCGATACCCGGCTCATCCTGGAGCGCGAGGCCATCGTCGATCTGATCCGCCTGTTCCTGCCGGAGAGCAGCAACGAAGTGCGCCTGATCGACCAGGTCGACACCCACATCAACAAAATCGTCGAGCTCGGTTTTCTGCGTAAACTCAAGGCCGGTCCGCCCGCGTTTGAAGTGCGCCGCATCCTGAAAGCCTTCGTTGATGCGCAATGGCTGGCCGAATTCGATACCCGGCTGGCGGCCTACCAGAGCACGCTCAACGGAGTCACGGCGCATGAATAAGCCAGACGCACAACAGACGCTCGGCATGGACTTCATCGCCGACGACACGCTGTCGGGCTTCCGCCTGCAGCGCCTCGAAGTGTTCAACTGGGGCACCTTCGATGGCCGGGTCTGGTCGCTCGATCCGGCCGGCAAGAACGCGCTGCTGACCGGCGATATCGGCTCCGGCAAGTCGACGCTGGTCGATGCGGTCACGACGCTGCTGGTCCCGGCGAACAAGATCGCCTACAACAAGGCTGCCGGCGCCGACAACAAGGAGCGCTCGCTGCGGTCCTACGTGCTGGGTCATTACAAGTCCGAGCGCAACGATGGCAGCGGCAGTGCCAAACCGGTTGCGCTGCGCGACCACAATAACTACTCGGTGATTCTTGGCGTGTTCCATAACGCCGGCTACGACCAGACCATCACGCTGGCGCAAGTGTTCTGGATGAAGGACGCGCAAGGCCAGCCGGCGCGCTTTTTTGTCGGTGCCGAAAAAGCCCTGACGATCGCCACCGACTTCGCCCAATTCGGTGCCGACATCGGTGCGCTGCGCAAGAAATTGCGTGCGGCCGGCGCGGAAATTTTCGATACCTTTCCGCCGTACGCCGCCTGGTTCCGGCGGCGCTTCGGTATCGAAAACGATCAGGCGCTGGAACTGTTCCATCAGACCGTCTCGATGAAGTCGGTCGGCAATCTGACTGATTTCGTGCGCAACCACATGCTCGAACCGTTCGATGTCGCGCCGCGTATCGCGGCGCTGATCGGCCATTTCGACGACTTGCATCGCGCCCATGAAGCGGTCCTGAAAGCCAAGCGGCAAGTCGCCTTGCTGGTGCCACTGGTAGCCGATTGCGCGCGCCATGGCGAGCTGATCGCCACCTCCGACGAGCTGCGCGCCTGCCGCGAGGCACTGCGCAGTTACTTCGCCAGCCTCAAGAGCGAGCTGCTCGACAAACGCCTCGCCAGCCTGGTCGATGAATGGACCCGGCAGGATCATCAGGTACGTCGCCTGAGCCAGTTGCAGGCCGAACGTCGCAGCGAAGAAAGCGACCTGCGTCGCAGCATCGCCGACAACGGTGGCGACCGGCTCGAGCGACTGGCCACCGAGATCACGCGCAAGAGCAGCGAGCGCGACGCACGCGAGCGCAAGGCGCGCCGCTATGCCGAACTCGCGCGGGCGGTCGGCGAAACCCCGTGCGACAACGAAACCGCGTTCATCGCACAACAGCACCGCCTGTCGGAACTGGTCGAGGCGGCCCGCACGCAAGACGCCAGCATGGAAAATCGCCTGACCGAACACGGCGTCAGCCTGCGTCAGGGCAAACTCGAACACGATGCGCTGGCTGCCGAAATCACCAGCCTGAGAGCGCGCCGCAGCAATATCCCGGCCGAGCAAGTGCTGATGCGCGCGGCGCTGTGCAAGGCACTGGCGCTGTCCGAAGACGACATGCCGTTTGCAGGAGAACTGCTGCAGGTACATGACGACGAACGCGCCTGGGAAGGTGCTGCCGAGCGCTTGTTGCGCGGCTTCGGCCTGTCGCTGCTGGTGCCGGAGACGCACTATGCGCGGGTAGCGCAATGGGTCGAGCAAACCCATCTGCGCGGGCGACTGGTGTACTTCCATGTGCGCCCGTCAGCCCGCAAGGAACCGGCCGGTTTACATGCCGACTCGCTGGTACGCAAGCTGGCCATCAAGCCCGACTCGCCGTTCTACGACTGGCTCGAACGTGAACTGGCGCAGCGCTTTGACCTGCCTTGCTGCACGACGCCGGAACAGTTCCGGCGCGAAGCCCGCGCCATCACGCAGGGCGGCCAGATCAAGACCGGCGGCGGTCGCCACGAAAAAGACGACCGCCATCGCATCGATGACCGCAGCCGCTTTGTCCTCGGCTGGACCAATGCAGCGAAGATCGCGGCACTGGAAACACAAGCCCGCACGCTGGAAGAAAAGCTGGGCGAACTCGGCAACCTGATCTCGCGCATCCAGGTACTGCGCAAGTCGCTGACCGAACGCCTGACGGCACTGTCGCAACTGCATGAATACACCGACTTCGACGAACTCGACTGGCCCGCGCTGGCCCGCGAGATCGCGCAGTTAGCCGCCGAAAAAGAGGCCCTCGAATCGGCCTCGGATGTGCTTAAAAAACTGGCAGAGCGCTTGCTGGAGGTCAGCGCCACGCTGGCCGAAGTCGAGCTTGAACTGGAAGCCCACAAGGACAAGCGCTCGAAAATCGAGCAGAAAAAAAATGATGCCGAATTGGCGCTGGCACACGTCACGCAAGTGCGCGACGAACCGGCGAGCGCGACCCATGCGGCCCGCTTTGACCAGCTCAACAGCTTGCGCAGCGAAGCCCTGGGTGAGCATCAGTTATCGGTCGAATCCTGCGACAACCGCGAGCGCGAATTGCGCGACTGGCTGCAAGGCCGCATCGATGCCGAAGTGCGCAAGCTAGACCGGCTGCGCGACAGCATCATCAAGGCCATGAGCGCCTACAAGGACGAGTTCAAACTCGATACGGCCGAGGTCGACGCCAGCATCGACGCGGCCTTCGAGTACCGGACCATGCTCGACAATCTGCGGGCCGACGACTTGCCGCGTTTCGAGGCGCGCTTCAAGGATCTGCTCAACGAAAACACGATCCGCGAAATCGCCAACTTCAATTCGCAGTTGGCGCGCGAACGTGAAACCATCCGAGAGCGCATCAGCCGCATCAATGAATCGCTGACCCGCATCGACTACAACCCGGCGCGCTACATCGTACTCGAAGCGCAGGTCACGCCGGACGCCGATATCCGCGACTTCAAGGGCGAGCTGCGTGCCTGCACCGAAGGTGCGCTGACCGGCTCCGACGATGCCCACTATTCGGAAGCCAAGTTCTTGCAGGTCAAGCAGATCATCGAGCGCTTTCGTGGTCGCGACGGCTTGTCCGAACAGGACCGGCGCTGGACCGCCAAGGTCACCGATGTACGCAACTGGTTCGTCTTTGCGGGCAGCGAACGCTGGCGCGAGGACGACACCGAACACGAGCATTACTCGGATTCGGGCGGCAAGTCCGGCGGACAAAAAGAGAAGCTGGCCTATACCGTGCTGGCCGCCAGCCTGGCCTATCAGTTCGGCTTGAAGTTCGATGAAGTGCGCTCGCGCTCGTTCCGTTTCGTGGTCATCGATGAAGCCTTCGGACGCGGCTCGGATGAATCGGCGCAATACGGCTTGCGCCTGTTTGCCCAGCTCAATTTGCAATTGCTGATCGTCACGCCGCTGCAAAAAATCCACATCATCGAGCCCTTCGTCTCCAGCGTCGGCTTTGTCCATAACGAGGAGGGTCGCGCCTCGAAAGTACGCAACCTGTCGATCGAAGAATACCGCGCCGAAAAAACCCGGCTGGCCGGATGAACTGGACCAGCCCGTCCGCACTGATAGCGCAATTGCACAAGCTGTGGGAGCGCGGTGAGCTGCTGGCCGGCATGGTCAGCGGCGAGTCGCTGTTTCCCCGCCGGCTGGTTTTGAAATCACCGTCCTCGACCGAGCTGAGCGAACACTTTGATGCTGCCCGCGCGTGGATCGCCGCGATCAATGCGCTGCCGCACTGCCGGATCGAGCAGCGCGAATTCCGGCACCGCGTCTTCGGTAACAATCGCGTGCCCGATGCGGTCTGGATCGACAGTCTTGACGACGCGCTGGCACTGCTCGACAAACGCCGTGACGCGCGCCGCTTCGCTGCCCTGCTCGACCGGACCCGCCTGCGCCAGCCGGCGCTGCTGCCATGGCTGGCGGGACGGCCACTGCAAGCGCTGGCGCTGCACGACGACTGGGTGCGCCTGCTGGATCTGGTCGACTGGATGCAGGCGCATCCGCGTCCCGGTCTGTATCTGCGCCAGGTCGATATCGCCGGTGTCCACAGCAAATTCATCGAAGCACATCGCGCCGTACTGAGCGCCATGTTCGAGCTCGCCCTGCCAGCGCAGGCGATCGATCTGTCCGCCACCGGGGTCGGGGGTTTTGCGCAGCGCTTCGGTTTCCGTGACAAGCCGCAGCGCGTGCGCTTCCGGCTGCAGGACCCGGCCGGACTCGATACCGACATGACGCTCGATGCCGCCAGCTTTGCGCGCCTCGATCCGGCCGTCACGCAAGTCTTCATCACTGAAAACGAAATCAACTTCCTGGCCTTTCCGCTGCCGGCGGACAGCCTCGTCGTGTTCGGTGCCGGTTACGGTTTCGACATGCTGCGCGACGTCGGCTGGCTGACGCGCCGCCGGCTGATTTACTGGGGCGATATCGATACCCATGGCTTTGCCATCCTGGACCAGCTACGCAGCCAGTTCCCGCAGGTCGCGTCGCTGATGATGGACCACGCCACCTTGCTGGCATTTACCGCGCAATGGGGACAGGAAGACCAAGCGACGCTGCGCGAACTGCCGCGCCTGCATGCCGACGAGCGCGCGTTGTATGACCTGTTGCGCGACAACCGGCTGGGGAAAAACGTGCGACTGGAGCAGGAACGGATCGGTTTCGACTGGGTCCGGTCGGCGCTGGCGGCGCTCTCCGGCAAGTAATGGTTGCTTGTCCGGCACCCCTGAAAAGCCAGCCGATTCAATTTGCAACACCTTTCAAGCAATCTTGCCCGCAGCTCTTGTTACCGTCTACTATTGACCGATAGTTACAAATCGATCCATTCCCCCAGACATGGAAACATGAGCGCAAACGACCTTCAACCCCCCTTGAAGCGCCACGTACCGCCAATCGCCGGAGCAGGTCGGCGACGCTTGCGCTTCCTTAAAACCAATAGTGTGATGCTGCTGCTCTGGGCCGGACTATGCCTGCTTCTGATCGTCTTTCATTTCCGCCAGCCACCCGTCGCCGATGCACCATCCGAAATGATCACGCTGCTGCCGGCGCTGACAGCCATGACCGCGACCTGGTTGTGGTCCTTCCGGGCCTGGCACCGGTACCAGAAAAATGAAGTACGCGACTCCTATCGCATGGCGACCGAGTGCAGCATCGACGGAATCACGATACTGATGGCGGTCAATGACCGGCACGGCAAGACCATTGATTTCATCATCAGCGATTGCAATAACCGCAGCGGGCTTTTCTATGGCGTAGATGCAAAAACACTGATCGGCATGCGTTTGTCCGAGGTAACGGCAGCACCCTACTTTCCGGAAACGATGAAGGCGATGCGTAGCGCGCTCCAGACCGGCTATCTCGAGGATGAATTGCGTGGCCGCGCCAGCCATCCGAACGAACCGCAGTGGATGCATCGCCAGCTCGCCCGGACCGGCACCGGTATCGCCATGACATTGCGCGACATCTCCAAAAAGAAAATCCATGAACGCGAACTATGGCGGATGGCCAATGAAGATGGCCTGACTGAACTGCCGAACCGCAACTGGCTGACCGGCTTCCTGCCCGAAGCAATCCGGCAGGCGCGACTAGCCGGTCGCCTGGTCGCGGTGCTGTTCATCGACCTCGATGATTTCAAGGACGTCAACGATACCCTGGGCCACTCTGCCGGAGACGAGCTGCTGCGGGTGGCAGCACGGCGACTGCAATCGATCTTGCGTCCGGGCGACCATGTCGCACGGCTCGGTGGTGACGAATTCACCGTGATCCTGTCGTCGATTGCCGATCGCCACGCCGGTGCGCTGGTCGCACAGCGCATCATCGAGGCCTTTGCTACGCCGTTTGAGCTGGGCCATGGCACCGATACCGTCGGCATCTCGATTGGCATCAGCCTGTTTCCGGATGACGGACACGACGCCAGCGACTTGCTCAAAAATGCCGATATCGCGATGTATTGCGCAAAGACCGCCGGGAAGAACCGCGCCCGGTTTTATGAATCGCGCATGTCGGCCGCATTGACCGCCAGGGTTGATATCGAACGGGCGTTGCAATGCGCGATAGAGCACAACGAATTCGTACTTTTTTACCAGCCACGCATCAATGCCGCCAGTGGACAATTGCTTGGCCTCGAAGCCCTGGTGCGCTGGCAACATCCTGAGCGCGGCATGGTACCGCCACTCGAGTTCATTGCCATCGCCGAAGAAACCGGCATGATCCTGGCGCTTGGCGAACTGGTCATCGAACAAGTCTGCAGGCAGATTGCCAGCTGGCGCGACGCGGGTTTGCCGGTCGTCCCGGTGTCGGTCAACGTCTCGCCGCGCCAATTTGACAAGGGCAATATCAAGATCCTGTTTGCAACGTACATGCTGCGCCACCGGATTGATGCAGGCCTGGTCGAAATCGAAATCACCGAGTCATCGATGATGGGCGAAGAGGAGGAGCTGTCCCACGAACTGCGTACGATACGCGCGCTCGGCATCAAGTTGCTGCTTGATGATTTTGGTACCGGCTACTCGTCGCTATCGCAATTGCAGCGACTGGCCATGGATGTGCTGAAGGTGGATCGGGCCTTTACATCGGAGCTCGGCAAGACAACGGAAGGCGAAGTTTTTTTCCGGGCGATCGTGTCGATGGCGCATGCACTGGGCATGACGGTTGTCGCGGAAGGCGTCGAAACGGTAGAGCAATTGCGCATCCTGCAGGAGCTCGACTGTGATGAAATCCAGGGCTACCTGATCTCGCGTCCGGTACCGGCAAACGAGATACCGGCCCTGCTGTTACAGCCCTACTTGCAAGGGAACACACGGCAAATCCTATTTCCCGCCCAGGCACAGGCGGAGATTGCTTTGTGACCGGCAACACCGTAGTCTCCGGCCAGGAGATTTCCATGACCAGATTGCCCTTCCCGTATTTCAATATCCTGCCCGGTAGTGCTGGCTTGCTGCTGGTACTGGCACTGACCGGCTGCGCCAGCGGCCACCGGCGCGTCGTCGCCGATGCCCCCAGTCCGGTCATCGCCGGCAGCGGCATCACCGTCTTTGCCGCCGGTGACATCGCCGATTGCCGCCAGAGCAGTGCTGCCGGCACCATGGCCGCGCGCACTGCCGGACTGATCGCCGCAGGCCTGGCCGAAGATGCCAGTGCGGTCGTCCTGACTCTGGGCGACAACGTCTACCAGTCCGGCACGCCGGCCGAACATGCCGACTGCTATGCGCCCACCTGGGGTCGCTTCAAGCAGCGCACCTTGCCCAGTCCCGGCAACCATGAGTACTACAGCAAGGACGCCGCCGGCTATTACGATTATTTCGGCAGCCTGGCCGGTCCGGACCGGCGCGGTTACTACAGCACCGGGCTTGGTGGCTGGCATGTCATGTCATTGAACAGCAACCTCAAGGGCGCGGCCCAGCAAGCGCAGCTCGATTGGCTCAAGGCCGATCTGGCCGCCCATCCGTCGACCTGCTCGCTGGCATTCTGGCATCACCCGGTGCAGAGTTCCGGTGGTCATGGCAGCGACGAACGCATGCGCGCGGCCTGGCAATTGCTGGCCGATGCCGGCACCGACCTGATCCTGTCGGCGCATGACCACGACTACGAACGGTTTGCGCCGCAAGGGCCGGACGATGCGATGCGCCAGTTCGTGGTCGGCACCGGCGGCGCCGAACTGTCACCGTTCCGTTTCTTTGTCGCCGGCAGCGAAACCGCCAACAACGACACCTTCGGCGTGCTCAGGCTGGTCTTGAAAGCGACCGGTTATGAATGGGAATTCATGCCGGCCGGTGGTGGTACGTATCGCGACTCGGGCAGTGCGCGCTGCGTCACGAAGGCGGCCAGCTAATCGGGACGCAGGCACGCCGTCCCGACGCTCTTTACAACAGGATCCGGTAGCACGGCGAGTACGCGGTGCCAGGTAATTTCATCCGGTTCTGTTCAACGAAGGACTTCAGCAACGCATCCATGGACGCCATCATGGCGGCATCGCCCTGCAATTCGAACGGGCCATGTTCTTCGATTGCCTTGATGCCGTCGGCTTTGACATTGCCCGCCACGATGCCGGAAAACGCCCGTCGCAGATGCGCTGCCAGCAAGTGCGGTTCCTGGTTCTTGTGCAGGCGCAGCCCACGCATGTTGGCGTGAGTCGGCGCGAACGGCAGCTGGAATTCCTGATCGATCTTGAGCAGCCAGTTGAAGTAGTACGCATCGCCGTGGGTCTTGCGGTATTCGCGCACGGTCTTGATGCCGGCATCCATTTGCTGCGATACCAGCGCCGGATCATCCACGATGATCTGGTAGCGCGCCTGCGCTGCCGCACCGAGCGTGTCACCAATGAAGCGGTCGATCTGTTCGAAATACGCCTGCGCGCTTGCGGGGCCGGTCAGGATCAACGGGAATGGAATCCCTGCGTTAGCCGGATGCAGCAGGATGCCAAGCAGGTACAGGATTTCTTCGGCGGTCCCCGGGCCACCCGGAAAAACCACGATGCCGTGGCCGGCACGCACGAAAGCTTCGAGGCGTTTTTCGATATCCGGCAGGATCACCAGCTCATTGCAGATCGGGTTAGGCGACTCTGCGGCGATGATGCCCGGCTCGGAAAAACCGACGTAGCGGCTGTTCTGGATACGTTGCTTCGAATGGCCGATGGTGGCGCCTTTCATCGGTCCTTTCATCGCTCCCGGACCGCAGCCGGTGCAGATATCCAGACCGCGCAGGCCGAGTTCGTAACCGACCGATTTGGTGTAGTTATATTCATTGCGCACAATCGAATGACCGCCCCAGCACACCACCAGATTCGGACTCAGCAGCGGCCGCAGCACGCGGGCATTACGCAAGATATGGAATACCGCATCGGTCGCGCCTTCGGACGTGGCGAGGTCGAGCGCGCCACCGTTGTAGATCGCCTCGTCGACATAAATGATGTCGCGCAGTACCGCGAACAGGTGCTCGCGTATGCCCCGGATCATCTTGCCATCGACAAAGGCGCTGGCCGGTGCGCCGCGCACATCAAGCTTGATGCCGCGTTCGCGCAGCACGATGCCGATATCAAAGTCCGGGTAGCGCTCCAGCAGCACTTTGCCATCGTCCATGTCGCTGCCGCAATTGAGGACCGCCAGCGAGCAATTGCGAAACAGCTGGTACATGCCGCTGCGGCTGCGATCGAGCAGCTTGTTGACCTCCGCTTTCGACAGGACTTCGAGGTGGCCTTCAGGGGAAATCTGGGTGTCAACAGTGGGATAAATCATCAGCATCAATTCTCGAAAAGGTGGAGGGCAATCTCAGTGTAGCGAACTAGGTTATTCCTCAAAAGCAATTTTATTTAATACCTGCGATGCAGCAACAATTCCAAATGCAGCAGTCCCCACCATGGCCGATCCGAACCCTGCGCAATTGAGTCCGGTGATGCCGGCGACGGCCTCATCACTATCGTCGTCGGCGCTTTCTGCTGCGGCCGGAAAGCGCAGGTGCTCGGTCGAAAACACCGCATCGATACCGAACTTGTTGCGGGTGCCGCGCGGAAAACCATGTTCCGAACGCAGCCGCTTGCGCACCTTGGCCAGCAGCGGTTCCTGTTCGGTACGGCACAGGTCGCGCACTTCGATTTTGGTCGGATCGACCTGGCCACCGGCACCG
Source organism: Oxalobacteraceae bacterium IMCC9480 (assembly GCA_000195205.2). Lineage (GTDB taxonomy): Bacteria > Pseudomonadota > Gammaproteobacteria > Burkholderiales > Burkholderiaceae_D > Actimicrobium. The sequence continues at coordinate 14,276 of AEPR01000099.1, forward strand.
CCTATGGTGATGAGCCGCAGCTTGTGCGTGCGGCAATAGGCGATCAGTGCGGTCTTGGCGCGGACGTTGTCGATGGCATCGACGATGTAGTCGTAGCCGCGGCTGCCTATCATTGCATCGAGGTTATCGGCATCGATGAATTCCTCGATCTGGTTGACCCGGCAAAACGGATTGATCTGGGCGATGCGCTCGGCCAATGCTGTCACCTTGGCCTGGCCCATCGTCGCGGTCAGCGCATGGATCTGGCGATTGACATTGGACTCGGCCAGGTTGTCGAGATCGATCATCGTGATCTGCCCGATGGCACTGCGCGCCAGCGCTTCGACGATCCACGAGCCGACGCCACCGACGCCAATCACGCAGACGTGGGCAGCGCGAAATCGCGCCAGTGCGGGCGCGCCGTACAAGCGCGCAATGCCGCCAAAGCGGCGTTCAAAATCGATCTCGGGAAGTTCGGTAATCGCGGGGAGTGCGGGATCAGTCATGGGTGCGGGGGAAGGAATCATCCGCCATTTTAACGGACGGGAACATTGTGTTTGCGCCTAAAATAATGGCCACTGCATTCACCTCTCTATCAAGGACATCACCATGAACAACATCTGCACCCGCACCGGAGCCTGCCATGTCGATCGCTGACCTGCGCAAGGATTACAGCCAGTCCAGCCTGTCGCGCGCCGACGTGCTCGATGACCCGATCCGGCAATTCGGAAAATGGTTCGACGAAGCGCTGGCAGCACAAGTGCCGGAACCGAACGCGATGAGCCTGGCCACGGTAGCCGCCGACGGACGGCCATCGTCACGCATTGTGCTGATCAAGGAATTCGATGCGCGCGGCTTTGTCTGGTTCACCAATTACAGCAGCCGCAAGGGCCAGGAATTGCAGCACAACGGCCATGCGGCGCTGCTATTCCACTGGGTCGAACTGGAACGCCAGGTACGCATTGAAGGCCGCGTCGAACGAATCTCGGACGAGGACAACGATGCCTACTTCAATAGCCGCCCGCTGATGAGCCGCATCGGCGCGATCGCTTCGGCGCAAAGCAAACCGGTCGCGAGTCGCCAGGAACTGGAGGCACGCTTCAGTGCCGCCGAAGTCGCCAGCGGACCGGCTCCGGTACGACCTGCACATTGGGGCGGTTACCGGCTGGTTCCCGACTACCTCGAATTCTGGCAAGGCCGGCCATCACGCCTGCATGACCGGATCGCCTACCAGCAGGTATCGGATGGCAACTGGGAGCGCGAGCGCCTGCAGCCATAGACCATCCTGCCTACGACCGCAGCTTGGCCGTGAACAGTTTGCGGAATTTGGCCACTTTGGGTTCGACCACGAACGCGCAATAGCCTTGCTCCGGATGCTGGACAAAGTAGTTCTGGTGATAGTCCTCGGCCTTGTAGTACGTGGTCGCAGGACTGAGTTCGGTAACGATGGGCGCATCCCAGACATTGGCCATTTCGGCCGTCACGTGGTGCGCCATGTCTTCCTGCTCCTGCGAGTGAAAATAAATCACCGAGCGGTACTGTGTGCCGACGTCAGCACCTTGGCGGTTCAGCGTGGTCGG
>AEPR01000098.1 GCA_000195205.2 Oxalobacteraceae bacterium IMCC9480
CCCTCTGAAAAACTGTCGCCAATCTGCATGTTGCCGTGATTCGGCAAACCGATGATGTCGCCGGCATACGCCTCTTCAACTTGTTCGCGGCTCGCTGCCATGAAGGTCACCACGTTCGACACCTTGATCTCGCGGTTCAGCCGCAGGTGCTTGATCTTCATGCCGCGTTCGAAACGCCCGGAGCAAACCCGCAGGAAAGCGATCCGGTCGCGATGCGCCGGATCCATGTTGGCCTGAATCTTGAACACGAAACCTGAAAAAGGCGTTTCGCCCGGTTCGACCGAACGCACGCTCGCATCCCTGGGACGCGGTGCCGGTGCCCAGTCAAGCAGGGCATTGAGAATTTCCCGCACGCCAAAGTTGTTGATCGCAGAGCCAAAGAAAACCGGCGTCTGTGTCCCTGCCAGAAATGCGGCAAGGTCAAACGGATGGGACGCACCGTGTACCAGCTCGACTTCCATCTTCAGCTGTTCAATCTCGCGCGGGAACATCTCGGCGAGACGGGGGTTGTCGATGCCCTTGATGACTTCGAACTCCTGGTCGGCGCGGGCGTCTCCCGGAGAGAACAGCAAAATCTCGTCGCGCAGCAAGTGATAAACACCACGAAACGCCTTGCCCATACCGATCGGCCAGGTCACAGGGGCACACTGGATATCCAGCACCGACTCCAGCTCATCAAGCAGTTCCAGCGGATCGCGCGTCTCGCGGTCCATCTTGTTCATGAAGGTGATGATGGGCGTGCTGCGCATGCGGCAGACGTTGAGCAGCTTGATCGTTTGCGTTTCGACGCCTTTGGCGGCATCGATCACCATCAGTGCCGAGTCGACTGCGGTCAGCACCCGATAGGTATCTTCCGAGAAATCCTGGTGACCTGGCGTATCGAGCAGATTGACCACGTGATCGCGATATTCAAACTGCATGACCGAACTGGCGACCGAAATGCCGCGCTGCTTTTCGATTTCCATCCAGTCCGAGGTCGCGTGGCGACCGCTCTTGCGTGCCTTCACGGTACCGGCCAGCTGGATCGCTCCTGAAAACAGCAACAGTTTTTCGGTCAGCGTGGTCTTGCCGGCATCGGGATGGGAAATAATGCCGAAAGTGCGCCGGCGTCCGCCTTCACGGCGAATCAGCTCGGCAGACACATTGCGCGGTTGCGCAGGAGACGGTTCGGCCGTGGCATCTGCATCGGTGTGGGGTAAATCGTGATTGCTTGCCATGGGACGTTCCTGCGGAAAAGGGGCAGAGTCTACCGGCTCTGGCCCGCGAAGTCGATTCCGCCGATCAAAACAAGCATGCTATGGAAACTGAAAGAAGAAAAACCCGCGCCTCTTGCGAAGCACGGGTTTGGCGTAAAGCGTATTTGCAAACTTAATTGCGGGGAGTCAACGATACCCGGAGCCGGAGCCGCTCACCTGGATCGTAGGGCATCACGCTGGTGTAAGTGCGCCCGTTGTACTCATAAGTCACTGCATATCCGTTGGTGCGTGACTGCCAGTTATCGACAGTGCGGCATTGACGGACAACTTGCTCGGATGGTTGCTGATTATTGTTTTCGACCCGGTCACCGACAATTGCGCCGGCAATGGCACCAGCCGCTGTCGCTGCTGTTCTACCGCTACCACCACCCACCTGATTGCCTAATAATCCACCTGCCAACCCGCCTATGATGGAGCCGCCATAACTACGGTCCTGGCGTTGCGCCTGAACATATTCGTTGCGGCACTCCTGTTGTGGCTGATTGAATTGCTCGACTTGCGGTACAACCCTGACCACGCGCGCCGTGTCCTCGAAATCAGCTGCCTGTACAACGCCGGAAAACGCGCCGGCTAAAAGAAGGGCAACTGCGGTCTTAAGTGATTTTTTCATGATTCCCCCGTTGTTTTGCTTAGTGTAGTTTGGCGGCGCAAAGTCGATGTTGCCACCACGAAGGATATTGTAATCACTTGTGTCGAAAAGCCTCTTTGCCGGGACTTTTTTGCAACGGCCCTTTACGCCTTCACGCCTTTCATCTCGTGCTCGACGCTGTTGGAACTGTCGCCGAGCTTGCTGGCCCAGGCTTTTTCAAAATACCCTTTTTCAGCATCAGTCGGCTGCGATAGCCAGATCACGAGCAAAGTTCCCTTGTGATCGTGGATCTGCCAGATTTTCGCAATGAAGTCGGGATTGTGAAGATAGTCGGCAAGCCCGACCACATAGCCATAAACTCGATTGAGTCGTTCGATGCGATCAGGTTCGGTGCTCGCGCTCGTTGCGGTAATGGTGGGGTGATCCAAAAACATACGTGCTCTCCTGGTGAAGGCGACTGCGAAAACAGTCTGGCGGGCCTAGAAGAAAGTATAAGCGGATCGCCGGCTACCTGGTGCCTGATTGGGCAATCCAGTCTGCCCGCGTGAAAGCCCGATCATGGCCCGAAAGCTCCAAGGCAATATCGGTCAATAATTCCTGTGTCGGGGCCGGCTCGGCGGTAGAGACCCAGAACAATCCCGCCAGCGAAAGCACAACCAGCCAGCCATTGACCACCGGCCTGGCTATCGTCGAGGTGATGCGTATGAAAATCAAGCTAATCGCGCTACCGAGCAAAGCCCCGCTGACTGCTTCGGAAACCGAGTGCGCATCGACCATCACACGCGAGACGGAAATGAGCAGTGCAATGGCGAGCCCGACAGCGAAGCCGGCCACTCGAACCCGTTGGCGGCCTCCGTTGAACGCAAGGAATCCGATGACGGGCAATACCGCAGTCGCCCGCATCGCATGGCCGCTGAAACCCGTGAAATCGATGGCAGCGATACCAATACCCCAGCCGATGAAAGCGATTTTGGTCGCAACCACGAGCGCCATCCCGGCACCGAACAGAACGGTCCACCAAAGCGCCATGCGCCAGGCCCGCCCGGATAACAGCCAGAGAACAATCGCGGCAGCGGCAGGAATAGTCACGATGGAATCGCCGAAGCTGGTCAGGCGCAACCACGCAGTCATCGGAATAAGATAGGGCAAATTATTTCTTTCTGGAAAGTTGAGTCGGGATTTTATCCTACGTGAAGCTGAATATCGCCATCGCAGAAATGCACAAGGGTCCGGTGCAGTCATGCACCGAACCCTTGCTGGCTACTGCGACTAAATTAGTTGTCTGCTGACTAGCCTGACCAATCAGCGACGGTCGCCGTCACGTCCACGCCAGTCGTCGCCGTGACGCCAGTGACGCTCATGGCGTTCTTCACGCCACTCGCGCCGGCCCTGCCACTCGTTTCCGCGATACGACGGCTGAACATAAATCGTGGCGGGAGCCACATAGACCGGCTGCGGCTGTTGGTAGTAGCTAGGCTGTGTCTGGTAATACGTCGGCTGCGCCTGGTAGTACGTTGGCTGCGGCTGATAATACGTTGGCTGAGGCTGATAGTACGTTGGAGCGGGCTGGTAATACGTCGCGCGTCCCTGATAGTGATTGTTGTTGGCACTGGCACCGACTGCGGCACCAAGCACGCCGCCAACGATCGCCCCATCGCGGCCTCCGACCGTGCTGCCGATGGCGGCACCGAAAATGGCACCCACTGCCGTGTCGACACCGCGGTCGCCGGCTTGCGCCGTCGCGCTGGCACCAGCAAACATGATCAATACGGCGGAAAGAAATTTTCGAATTAACATAAGGACCTCCTCGAATCCCGCGTGACGGCCAGATATGGCGACAGTGACACCGGGGGTTGGTTATCAATATAGCGACCGATCCTGAAAATACAGGTCGGCGACACAGACTATTACAACTGCAAAAGCCGGAGCAGCGGTCGTTCCCAGGCGGCTACGAATCTTCTTTGGCATCATCGCACGACAAGCCCTAAACGCCCATTCCAGTGGACTCAAAGTACAACATCCTCGTGAACTTTGCTTTGCAGTTGCCTCTAAGCTGCACGTGCAAGTAGACTTCGCGCCTAGCCGTCCGTTCCCCCCAATTTTCCTGCCAAGATAACTGCCATGATATTTCTGACCGTACCGTTTGCCGAAAAAGACCAGGCCAAAGCACTGGGTGCACGCTGGAATGCCGCACAAAAAAAATGGTACGTCCCCGACGGTGCCAACAGTGCGCTATTCGATAAATGGCATCCGCAAGCGACGACCGGCAGCGCTCCCGGCAGCAACGCGCCGAAAGGACCTTCGATGATGGAAGTCGGATTGACGATTACCGGCGACAACTACCTGCCACTCGATCACGACTGCATCCCCTGGGAACCCTGCCCGCACTGCGACGACATCGTCGCCAGGCAGCGCAGCAAATAGCAATCCGCTGCCGTCCTGCAAAAATCAGCAAAAAAAAACGCCCATCGATGATGGGCGCTCTTCTGCGGAAACCGCGAATTACTGGTTGACGATTACTTATTGACGGCGTCTTTGAACGCCTTGCCAGCAGAAAACTTGACCGTTTTCGCTGCAGCAATCTTGATCTCTTCGCCGGTACGCGGGTTGCGGCCTGTGCGCTCTGCGCGGCTACCGGAAGCAAAAGCGCCAAAACCGATCAGCTGTACCGAATCACCATTGACGACGGCCTGGATCACATTCGACAGGATGGATTCGAGTGCGCGTTGGGCAACAGTTTTAGGAAGATCGCAATCAGCTGCGATGGCATCGATCAGTTCAGTTTTATTCATGAGGACTCCAAGGAAAGATGAGCGCGGATTTTAGCATCAGCGCTTGATGAAAAGGTGCGGTTTTCTGCATGGCAGTCGTGTTGCAGTGCGGCGCACAGCGGACAGGACGATCTCAATGCCATGCAGGAACCAGGTTAGCAAGTCGCTGGTAATCGACCAGCGCCGGCACACGAAGTTGCATCAATTATCGTGACCGGCCAGAATTTGCCCGCCCCCATAACTGGTTTGCGGGGTGATGATACCCCCAAGCCGCATCCGGATTGCACAATACTTGAACTCCGGGATTTTGCCGAACGGATCGAGCGCCGAATTAGTGAGCTTGTTGATCGCCGCTTCGTAGTAGCAGAACGGCACGAAGATCGCACCGCGCGGCGAACTGTCATCGGCACGCGCGTACAGCGTGACCTGTCCGCGCCGCGATTCCAGCGTGATCACGTCGCCCGGCTGCCCTCCCAGTGCAGCCAGATCAAGCGGATGGATCTGCGCCACCGGATCGGGTTCCAGCGCATCGAGTACAGCCGTACGGCGCGTCATGCTGCCGGTATGCCAGTGCTCCAGCTGCCGACCGGTAATGAGCACGAGCGGGTAGTCGGCATCGGGCCGTTCGTTGGCTGGAATGATGTCCGCTGGAACAAACCGCGCCTTGCCGCTTTCGGTCGGAAAGTGCTCAGTGAAGACCACCGCCTGACCGGGATCGCCTTCGCTCTCGCACGGATACGTGATGGCCTGCTCGCGCTCCAGGCGCTCCCAGCGCATGCCGCCTATGCTCGGCATGCAACTGCGCATTTCCTCGAAGACGTCGGCCACGCTGTCGTACTGCCAGTCCAGACCCATCCGCGCGGCGATCTGCTCGATGATCCACAAATCCTGACGCGCCTGCCCCGGCGCATCCAGCGCCTGCCGACCCATTTGTACCAAGCGGTCGGTGTTGGTGAAGCTACCGGTTTTTTCAGCGAAGGCCGTTGCCGGCAAAATCACATCCGCCAGATACGCGGTCTCGGTCAGGAAAATATCCTGCACCACCAGATGCTCAAGCGCCGCCAGCGATTCACGGGCGTGGTTCGCATCCGGATCCGACATCGCCGGATTTTCACCCATGATGTACATGCCGCGCACGCTGCCGGCCTTGATCGCATTCATCACCTCGACCACGGTCAATCCCGGCTGCGCATCGAGCGGCATACCCCACAACTTTTCGAACTTGGCGATGGCCGCCGGATTATCCACGCGCTGGTAATCCGGATACATCATCGGGATCAAGCCGGCGTCCGATGCTCCCTGCACGTTGTTCTGGCCACGCAGCGGATGCAGGCCGGTACCGGGCCGGCCGATCTGTCCGGTCATCAGTGCCAGCGCGATCAGGCAGCGCGCATTGTCGGTGCCGTGCACGTGCTGCGAAATCCCCATGCCCCACAAAATCATCGAACCTTTCGAGCTCGCATACAGGCGCGCAATGTAGCGGATGGTCTCTGCCTCGACACCGCAAATCGGCGCCATCAGTTCGGGGCTGTAACCCTCGACATTGGCCTTCAATTCCTCGTAGCCTATCGTGCGGCCGGCAATGAAGTCCCGGTCGACCAGTCCGTCGTGGATGATCACGTACATCATTGCATTGAGTAACGCGACATCGGTATCAGGCTTGAACTGGACAAAGCGATGCGCCAGGCGCGACAGGTCCGAGCGACGCGGATCCATCACGATCAGCCGCGTGCCGTTGCGCACCGCGTTCTTGATCCAGGTTGCGGCAACCGGATGATTCACGGTCGGATTGGCACCGATGACAATGACGACATCGGCCTTGGTCACGTCCATCACCGGATTCGACACCGCACCTGAGCCGATGCCTTCGAGCAGCGCCACCACCGACGACGCATGGCACAAGCGCGTGCAATGGTCGACATTGTTCGAGCCGAAGCCGGTCCGTATCAGCTTCTGGAACAGATACGCTTCTTCGTTGCTGCACTTGGCCGAGCCAAAACCGGCCAGCGCTTTCTTGCCATGCGTGTCGCGGATCGCGACAAACTTGCTGGCGACCAGATCCAGCGCCTCATCCCAGCTAGCCTCGCGGAACACGTCGAAAACCCGATCCGGATCCATCGAAAAATCGCCGCGCTTGGGCGCATCGGCACGACGAATCAGCGGCACCGTCAGGCGCTGCGGATGCTGGGCGTAATCAAAACCGTAGCGTCCCTTGACGCACAACCGCTTGTGATTGGCCGGGCCATCACGGCCTTCCACATGCAGGATCTTGTTGTCCTTGACGTGATAAGTCAGCTGACAGCCGACCCCGCAATACGGACACACCGAATCGACCTGCTTGTCCGGCACCGCCAGCGCGGCATCGCGCGCCGGCATCAGCGCGCCGGTCGGGCAGGCCTGTACGCATTCGCCGCAAGCCACGCAGGTCGAGTTTCCCATCGGGTCGCCCATGTCGAACACGATCTCGGCATGACTGCCACGGAACGCCAGTCCGATCACGTCATTGACCTGCTCGTCACGACAAGCCCGCACGCAGCGCGTGCACTGGATACAGGCATCCAGATTGACCGTCATGGCCGGATGCGAATGGTCGGGCCGTACCGCTTCGCGCGGCGCAAACCGCGGCTTGCCAACGGCCAGCTTGAGCGCCCACTGATCGACTTCGTTATGCCGGGTGTAGGCCGTTTCGGGCATATCGGATTGCAGCATTTCGAGCACCATCTGCTGCGCCTTGAGCGCACGTGCACTGTCGGTCGTGACCACCATGCCGGCCTTGGGCGCACGGCAGCACGACGGCGCCAGCACGCGCTCGCCGTCGATCTCGACCATGCAGGCGCGGCAGTTGCCGACCGCATCGAGGCCCGGCTTGTAGCACAGGCGCGGCACCTCGATGCCTTCGCGGTCGGCCACTTCGATCAGGGTTTCATTACTGCGCGCACTGACTGCGCGACCGTTGATCGTGAACTCGACCATGGCGACATCGATGGCCGATAAATCCTGGCGGGTAATCGCATTCATGTTGCTGCTCCACGGCTCAGTTCGTGCGGAAAATACCGCACCACGCAATCGATAGGATTCGGCGCGGCTTGCCCCAGCCCGCAAATCGAGGCATCGCGCATCACCGTCGACAAGTCCGCCAGCAAGGCGACATCCCACTGCGGCTGCTCGATCAGCGCCAATGCCTTGGCCGTACCGACCCGGCATGGCGTGCACTGGCCGCACGATTCTTCCTTGAAAAAACGCATCAGGTTGCGCGCCGCATTGACCGCCGTATCGTGCTGTGACAGCACCACGATGGCAGCCGATCCAATGAAGCAGCCATGCTCCTGCAAGGTATCGAAATCCAGCGGAATCGCATTCATCGACGCCGGCAAAATCCCGCCCGACGCACCGCCCGGCAGATACGCATACAGCTGATGGCCCTCCTGCATGCCACCGCAATACTCGTCGATCAATTCCTGAATCGTGATCCCGGCCGGTGCCAGATGCACGCCCGGCAAGCGGATCCGGCCCGATACCGAAAACGAACGCAGTCCCTTGCGGCCATGGCGACCATGACTGGTGAACCAGCCGGCACCCTCTTCGAGGATGCGCCGCACCCAGTACAGCGTCTCGAAATTGTGCTCAAGCGTAGGCCGTCCGAACAAGCCCACCTGCGCCACATACGGCGGGCGCAAACGCGGCAGGCCGCGCTTGCCTTCGATCGATTCGATCATCGCGGATTCTTCGCCGCAAATGTAGGCACCGGCACCGCGCCGCAAATGGATCGCCGGCATGTTGTCCATCGGTGGATCAGCGCGCAGTTGCGCCAGCTCGGTGTCCAGCAGCGCGCGGCAGGCATGGTATTCGTCTCGCAAATAAATGTAGATGTCGTCGATACCGACCGCCCAGGCCGCAATCAGCATGCCTTCCAGAAAGCGATGCGGATCGCGTTCCAGATAGGTGCGGTCCTTGAAGGTGCCCGGTTCGCCTTCATCAATATTGACCGCCATCAGGCGCGGTCCGGCTTCAGCGCCGACGATGCGCCATTTGCGACCGGCCGGAAAACCGGCACCGCCGAGACCGCGCAAGCCCGAATCCTCCATCGTCTTGAGGACCGATTCCAGCGCCCGCGTACCGCTGACACACTCGGCCAGCAAGCCGTATCCGCCATAAGTGCGATAAGCCGCGAGGTCGATATACGGAGCCGGCACGTGCACGACGGTGCCGGCCTGCACCGCCGCCACCACTTGATCGACATCCGCATGCACCAGCGGCAACTGCCCCGCCACCACCACCGGTGCCTGCTCGCAACGGCCGACACAGGGTGCCGGAATGACCCGGATCGTCGCACCCAGCAAGGCCGGCAAACGGTCGAGCAAATCACGCGCGCCGGCCATCTCGCAGGACAAGCCATCGCACACCCGCACCGTCATCGATGGCGCGGCCGCGACCTCACCATCGCTGTCTTCGCGCACCACCTCAAAGTGATGATAAAAGGTCGCGACTTCGTAGACGGCGGCTTGCGACAGGCGCATCTCTTGCGCCAGCGCCGCCAGATGCGGCGTGCCTAGCTGGCCGTAGCGATCGTTAATCGCATGCAAATGCTCGATCAGCAAATCCGGCTGGCGCGAGGCAATACCCAGCAGGGCTTGCACCTCGGCCAGTGCGTGTGGCTGGACGCGGCGCCCTTTTGGGGCTTCGCGTTTGCGTTGGCGGGTAGCGGCAACGGCGATCGGAATAACGGAGTGTTTCACTACAACCTCGATATGAAGACGACGTGATTACTTAAAAAGAATGGCGGCTTTCTGCAGCGTGATGCCAACCCCGATCGCCAGCGGAATCCCGACCGCGGCCCAGGCCAGCACCACCATCACCGGACTGCTGGCAACGTCGCTGGCAGCGCTGCCGCCGACACTGGCCGCGACCGCGCGGTCATGCGCCAGCCGGCGCTCTTCGGCCAGTTCGGCATCGGTCATGAAGTCCTTGTCGGCCACCGGCCGTACCAGCATGTTGCAGATAAAACCCAGCACCAGCATGCCCGACAGGATGTACATGGTGATGTCGTAAGCCTGGGCTTTCGGCACGCCATTGGCGATCTGGTATTCGCGGATATAGTTCACCAGCACCGGCCCGAGCACGCCCGCCGTGGCCCACGCAGTGAGCAAGCGGCCATGAATCGCACCGACCATTTGCGTGCCGAACATGTCGGCCAGATAGGCCGGAATCGTCGCAAAGCCGCCGCCGTACATCGACAGGATCAGGCAGAACGCCAGCACGAACACGCCCAGCAAACCGGCGTGAGCCGCCGACGGAATCGACGCATACAGCACGAAGCCGAGCGCAAAAAACACGAAGTAAGTCGACTTGCGACCGATGTAATCGGACAGCGACGCCCACACAAACCGGCCGCCGATATTGAACAGTGAGAGCAGTCCGGTGAAGCCTGCCGCGATCGCCGCGATCTGGCCTTTCTGTGCGCCGGACAAATCGTTGAAGGGCAGATCGACGCCAATCAGGCGTCCGCCGAACACTTCCTGCAGCAGCGGCGACGCCATCCCGAGAATGCCGATACCGGCCGAGACATTGAGCGTCAGCACCGCCCACAACAGCCAGAAAGTGCGGGTTTTGCTGGCCACCGACAAGTGCACGTGGCGGCTGGTAATCATCACGTTGCTGGTTTTGGCCACGGCCGCGCTCCAGCCGGCCGGCTTCCAGCCCGACGGCGGCACGCGGTAACCAAAAGCGCCGCACAGCATGAACACCAGGTAGATCGCCGCCAGCGTCAGGAAAGTTTCCCAGACACCGACCGAGACCGGCGTGGCATAAAATTTCATCAGCTTGTCGGCCAGTGGCGCACCGATCATGGCACCGCCGCCGAAACCCATGATCGCCATGCCGGTGGCCATGCCGCGCCGGTCCGGAAACCACTTGATCAGCGTCGACACCGGCGAGATATAACCAAGACCAAGACCAATCCCCCCGATCACGCCGGAGCCCAGCCACATCAGCCAGATCTGGTGGGTGTAAATCCCCAGCGCCGAAATGACCAGCCCACCGCACCAGCACAAGGCCGACACCACGCCCGCCTTGCGCGGACCGGCATGCTCGAGCCAGCCGCCAAAAATCGCCGCCGACGAACCAAGAAAAACAAAAAACAGCGTGTACATCCAGCCCAGCAACGAGATTTTCCAGTCGCATGTGGTGGCGAACAGCTCGGCAAAAAATCCCATCTCCTTGGCGCAGGCAACCGGATCCTTGATGCCGATTGCCTTCGACAGCGGCAACCAGAACACCGAAAAGCCGTAGGCCATACCGATACACAAATGAATCGCCAGTGCCGCCGGCGGCACCAGCCAGCGATTGAAGCCGGCACCCGCAATGGTTTTTTCCTTGGCCAAAAAGTCGAACATGTCGCTTGTCTCCGTTATTGTTTTCATATGCTTGGCAGTGCTTATATTTTGTTGTAGCCTGCGCAAGAGCTCGGCCGAAAATAACACTGAATAATTGATAGATCAATAGGACGGGATTTTCCACATGTTCAAAGTCACCATCCATCCGCACTGGGAAATCGTGCAGGGTGCAAAAAACTCGCTCGACACCACCGCCCTGCTCGCGCTGCTACGCGCCATCGAGCAAGGCGGTTCGATTGCGCAAGCCGCCAAAAGTGTTCAGGTGTCGTATCGCCATGCGTGGGGTTTGCTCAAGGATGCCGAAGTTGTGTTCGGCCAGGCGCTGATGCATACCCAGCGCGGGCGCGGCACGGTGCTGTCGCCGCTGGCGCAAAAACTGCTGTGGGCCGACCGGCGCATTGCAGCGCGGCTGTCGCCGACGCTGGAAAGCCTGGCATCGGAACTCGAAAGCGAACTCGGTAAACTGGCCAACAACACGACCGGCACGGTGCGCCTTGATGCCAGCCACGGCTTTGCCGTGGCCGCATTGCTCAATCAATTGCACGCTATTGAATTGCCCGTCGAACTGCGCTACCGCAACAGCACCGACGCCGTCACCGCGCTGGCCAGACGCGAATGCCATCTGGCCGGATTCCATGTCCCGCTGGGTCCGTTCGAGGGCCGCGCTGCAGCACGTTACCTGAGCATCCTGAAAGACAAGGAGCATTGCCTGATCCATCTGGCAGTGCGTCGCCAGGGCTTGTTTGTCAATCCGGATAACCCCCTGCACATCACGTCGCTGAACGATCTGCAGCGCCACGACGTGCGCTTCGTTAACCGTCAGGCCGGTTCCGGCACGCGGGCGCTACTCGAACTGATGCTGGCTGATGGCGGCATCCCGACCAGCGCGATCAATGGTTTCCAGAACAGCGAATTCACCCATTCGGCGGTGGCGGCCTACATCGCCAGCGGTATGGCCGATGTCGGCTTCGGGGTGCAGACAGCGGCCGAACGGTTCGGCCTGACCTTCATCCCGCTGGTGCGCGAACGGTATTTTTTTGCGATCGAAAAAACGGCGATGGACTTGCCACTGATCCGGCAAGTGCTGAGCGTGATCCGTTCGGAGGCCTATCGCGCCAGCGTCAATGCGCTGGCGGGATACGAGGCCAGTGATACCGGCAAAGTGCTGTCGCTCGGCGAGGCGTTCGGCCAGCACTAAATTCCGTCAGAACGCCACGCCGGCAACGAGCACGATGTTGGCATACGGCGTGCACTCGCCGGTCCGCACGATCGCGCGGGCGCTGCGCGTGGTCTGCTTGAAGTCGGCATGACTCATCGTCAGCCGGCCGGGCAAGTCCAGCGCGGCGATGGCGCTGGCCATGGCCGGACTGTGCAGTGCCAATTCGCTGGCCAGCACATGCTGCTCGACCTGCATTTCAGTCAGTATCGCGCGCAGCGTGTCGAGCAATCCCGGGATGCCGCGCGTCAACGCGAGGTCGATCAGCGGCACGCCGGGCGGCACCGGCAAGCCGGCGTCACCGATGACAATGGCGTCACCATGCCCCAGCGACGCGATCAATTGCGACAGGGCGATATTGAGCAAGGGCGTTTTTTTCATGCTGGCTTTCCGGTGCCAGTCAAGGCATGGCGATGCGGAATCGAGGTTTGCGCGCCATGCCGCATCACGCTCCAGGCGGCGGCGCGCTGGCCCAGCGCAATCGCCTCGACCACCGGCTCGCCGGCTGCCAGCGCCGCCACAAAACCGCCGATGAAGGTGTCGCCCGCCGCGGTGCTGTCGACCGCCACCACCGGATGCGCGGCAAACGCCAGCGTGCCATCGGCCAGCGCGGCATGCACCCCTTTCGCGCCCAGCGTGACGAGGACATTGCGACAGCCCTGCGCCCGCAAAGCGGCACTCGCGCCGGCGACATCGTCGGGCGCGCAACCGGCCAGCATCGCCGCTTCAATTTCATTCGGGATCAGGTAATCGACCTGCGCCAGCAGCGCTACCGGCAAGGGCGTGGCCGGTGCCGGCGCGGGATTGAGGACGACAATCTTGCCCAGCTTATGCGCAAGTCCGATCGCGTACTCGACGGTAGCCAGCGGGCTTTCGAGTTGCAGCACGACGATGCCGGCCTGCGCGATCAGCTCGTGTGCCGCATCGATATGCGCCGGCGACAGCAAGTCGTTGGCACCGCCGGCGATGACGATGCTGTTCTGTCCGGCCGCGTCGACCATGATGGTGGCGACGCCGGAAGCGATGCCGGGCATCGTGCTGACGCAGCTGACATCGATGCCTTCGGCCACCAGCGCAGCGCGCAGAAGTGTGCCAAAGCCATCGTCGCCAAGGCAGCCGACCATGGCCACCGCCGGCAGGCTGCCGGTGCCGAGCCGGGCGCAGGCAACGGCCTGGTTCGCGCCCTTGCCGCCGGGGATGGTGCGGAAGGCGCTGCCGCTCAGGGTTTCTCCGGCGGCCGGGATGCGCGGCACGCGCAGTACCAGGTCCATGTTGATGCTGCCAATGACGACGATCATGAGGGGTTTCCGTTCAGGACAAAAAGGACTTCAAGACAGCAGGCTCGACTCGCGCACATGCAGCGCCGGCGTCATCGTGTGCTGCTGCAGCGGCAGGTCGGGATTGGCGATCCGCGCCAGCAGACATTGCGCGGTCAACTGACCCAGCGCACGGGTGTTCTGCGCCACGCTGCTCAGTGCCGGATACACAAACCGGGCCAGATCAATATCATCGAAGCCGACCACGGCCAGCGCCTGCGGCACCGCGATGCCGGCTTCGGCAGCAGCCCGCAGTACGCCGATGGCCATCAAGTCGTTGCAGCAAAAAATCGCATCGGGGCGCTGCGCCGCCGGCAAGGCGAGCAAGGCACGCGCCTGCTGGTAACCGCCCATGCTGGTGAAGTCGGCATAGCGGCACAGTGCCGGTGCCAGTGGCAATCCGGCTTCGGCCAGCGTCGCGCGCAGCCCGTCAAGACGCAGGCGCGACAACGTGATCTCTTGCGGCCCGCCTATGCAGGCAATGCGACGCCGGCCCAGCGCCAGCAAATGCTGCGCGGCCAGCACGCCACCGGCGACGTTATCGACATCGACGACATCGAACGATTGCCCGCGCGGCGCGCGGTCCAGCAGCACCACCGGGATTTTTTTGGTGTGCAGCAGTTCGCCATCGGCCGGTGCCAGCGCGGCCATGATCAGACCATCGCAGCGCTTGCCCAGCAAGACATTGAGGTAGTTGCGCTGGCGCGCCGGATCGTCGCCGAAATTGCACAGGATGACGCTGTAGCCGGCGCCGTAACAGTGGTCCTCGATGCCGCGCGCGACTTCCGAAAAATACGGATTGGTGTTATTCGGGATGATCAGGCCGATGGTGCCGGTGCGCTGGCTCTTGAGCGAACGCGCCAGCGCACTCGGTACGTAATGCAATTGAGCGATCGCCGCGAGCACGCGGGCGCGGGCATCGGCACTCACCGGACGGGTCAGGTTGATCACATGCGACACCGTCGTGAACGATACGCCGGCCACCTGCGCGACTTGCTTGATGGTCGCCATGTCAGACCCGCTGTCCGCGCCGGCGATAGGTGTCGAGCACCACCGCGGTGACAATCACCAGTCCGGTGACGATGCGCTTGAGCGGTTCACTCACACCGATCTGCGCCAGCCCGGCTTCGAGCACGACGATGATCAGCACGCCGATGAAGGTACTGATGACCGAGCCGCGCCCGCCCATCAGGCTGGTGCCGCCGATGACGACAGCCGCGATCACTTGCAACTCCAGGCCGACACCGCCATTCGGATCGGCCGCTTCCAGCCGCGAAATCTGGAACAGCGCACCAACGCCGGCGAGCAATCCCATCAGCGCAAACACCAGCACCTTGGACGGCCGCGGATCGATGCCGGACAAGCGCACCGCTTCTTCGTTGGTGCCGATGCCAATCCACAAGCGCCCGAGCACGGTGCGGGTCAGCACCAGCTGGCCGGCAATGACGATCAGGATCGCTGCCATGAAGGCCGGCGACATGCCCATGAACACCGGTGCGCTGATACCGGCGACGATGCCGCCTATGTATTCGGTACGCGAATTGGTGACCTCGTAGGCCATGCCGCGCGCGATCTCCAGCATGCCCAGCGAGACGATGAACGATGGCACGCGCCAGCCCACCGAGATCAGGCCGGTGACCATGCCCAGCGACGCAGCCGCCAGCATCCCCAGCATGCCGGCGGCATACACCGGCCAGCCCCAGTGCACCATCGCCAGCGACATGATCGAAGCCGCCAGTGCCATCACCGATCCGACCGACAGATCGATGCCGCCTATGATCAGCACGAAGGTCATGCCGACCGCCATCACCAGCAAGGTCGGCACGTCATTGGCCAGCGTGCGCAGGGTGTTGAGCGTAAAAAAATAATCGCTCAGGAAGGAAAATAAAACGCACAGGGCGACCAGCGTACCGAGCAGTCCGGCATAGTTTTTCAGGCCGGCGAGCGTGCGCTGGAGGGAAGTTTGGGACATGGAATCTCCGGAATTCGTAGGGTCAGTTCGCCGCAGTGGCAGGTGTGGCAGGGGTGTTCAGGTAGCCGCTGAACGCCGCAGCCAGCAGCGCATCCTGGCTCCAGGTCGCGCGCTCGAAGGTCTCGACCACGCGGCCGGCGCTCATCACCAGAATGCGGTCGCACACCAGCATCAGTTCGCGCAGATCGCTCGAGACAATCGCCAGTCCCTTGCCCTCGCGCGCCAGCCCGACCAGCAGCTGGTAGATATCAAACTTGGCACCGATATCGATGCCGCGGGTCGGTTCATCGAACAGCATCACCGGGCAGTCGCGATAGAACCAGCGTGCCATCACGACTTTCTGCTGATTGCCGCCGGATAGTTCAGCCACAGGCTGGGCCGCATCGCGCGCCTTGATGCCGAGGCGTTGCATGTAGTCGGTCGCGACGAGCGCTTCGGCAGCGGCATCGAGCCAGCCGGCGCGGCTGACTGCCGGCAAACTGGCCAGCGTGGTGTTGAGCGCGATCGATTGCTGCAGCAGCAAGCCCTGCCCCTTGCGATCCTCGGTGACCATCGCGATGCCTGCTGCAACGGCGTCCTTGGGCGAGCGGATGCGCGCGGCGACGGTGGCGTCACCGACGAAGACTTCGCCCTGATCAGCCCGGTCGGCACCAAAAATCAGGCGCAACAATTCCGTCCGTCCCGAACCGATCAGGCCGGCGATGCCAACGATTTCGCCGCCATGCACCGCGAACGAGCTTGGTGCGACCACGCCTTGCCGTCCGAGTTCGCGCACCCGCAAGACCGGCGCACCCAGCGTGCGACCACCAAGATCGATATCGGCATCGGCCGCGCGCCCGACCATCAGCTTGACCAGGTCGGCGCTGCTGTGGCCGGCGATCGCATCGTCACAAACCAGCTTGCCGTCGCGCAGCACGACGATGCGATCCGCCACCCGCTTGAGTTCTTCCAGCCGGTGCGAAATATAGACCAGCGCCACGCCTTCGGATTTCAGGCGGGCGATCTGGATGAATAGCAATTCGACTTCGCGATGGGTCAGCATCGCAGTCGGTTCATCGAGGATCAGCAAGCGGCAGTCGCCGATCAGGTTGCGGGCGATCTCGATCATTTGCTGGTGGCCGATGCCGAGCTCGCCGACCAGCGTCCACGGATCGATATTGGTCAGCCCGACCCGCGCCATCTGCACCCGCGCATCCTGTTCCAGCTGACGCCGGTTGATCCAGCCGAAGCGGCCGGGCAACTGGCGCAGGTACAGGTTTTCGGCCACCGACAGCGTCGGGATCAGGTTCAGTTCCTGCAGCACCATGCGCATGCCGTGCGCCTCGGCATCCGAACGCGATACCGGCTGATACGGCCGGCCATCGAGCAGCATGCTGCCGGCGCTGGCCGGTTCGAGGCCGCAGATGATCTTCGAGACGGTGCTTTTACCGGCACCGTTTTCGCCGGTCAGGGCCAGCACCTGGCCGGCATGCAAGGACAGCGAGACATCCTGCAGCACCGTCTGGACATAGGTTTTGCCGATGCCAGACAGCGTCAGCAGCGCGTTCGCATTCGCGTTCAAGTCAGTGTCCATGCACGCTCCCGAAAAATAAGAAAGACCACCGTGACATGGCTACCGTCAGGACTTGGCCGGCTTGGTCACCAGCAGCACCTTGGTTTCGACGGTGCCGCCGAATGCCGCCTGGGTCTTTTTCGCGGCCAATGCCTTGAGCACGGTCTCGATGCCGAACACGGCTTGCTGCGAACCGAACTGATCGACAGTGGCCAGCACGCGGCCATCGGCCAGCATCGGCTGGATCGCATTGATGTTGTCGTAGCCGATCACGCGCACCTTGCCGGTCTTGCCGGCAGCCTTGATCGCCGAGATCGCACCGATGGCCATGTTGTCATTGCCGCATAACAGCGCCGTGATGTTCGGGTTGGCGGTCAGCATTGCCGAGGCGACCTTGTTGCCCGGTGCGATTTCCCACTCACCGGATTGCACGCCGATGACCGTCGCGCCGGCTGCCGTCATCGCATCCTTGAAACCCAGCGTGCGCTGCTGCGCGTTGTAGGTCGTCGAGACGCCTTCGATGATGCCGACCTGATCGCCCTTCTTGAGTTGCTGCGCCAGGAAATCTCCGGCCAGCTTCGCGCCCTTGCGGTTATCCGGACCGACGAACGGCACCGTGAAGCCCTTCTCCTTGAGCGCGGCATCGTCGAGCTTGTTATCGATATTGACGACCAGAATGCCGGCATCGACGGCTTTCTTGAGCACCGGTACCAGCGCCTTCGAATCAGCCGGCGCAATCACCAGCGCATTGACGTGCGACACGATCATCTGTTCGACCAGCTTGATCTGGCTGAGCGTATCGGTTTCATCCTTGATGCCGTTGGTGATCAGCACGTACTCGGCGGCGTGGGCTTTCTGGTGTGCCTTGGCACCGTTTTCCATCGTCAGGAAAAATTCGTTGGCCAGCGACTTCATCACCAGCGCGACTTTCGGCTTGGCATCCTGTGCCAGTACGGACGTGGCAGGCAACAGGCAAAGGGCAGCGGCGGCGATCAGACTGAAATGAAAACGGGTATTCATAGAGGCTCTCCAAGGTGGTGTAGGCGCATTTCTGGGAATGCTTGCAAGGTCGCGCAAACGTTTGCGCCTGCGGATACTACACCGGGAAGCAGCGCTCCTACCGATCAATTGTCGAAGCGATCACCGTCGATGCGCCGCACCGGCGACTGCACCGACAGCGGCAATGGCCACTGATGCGCTGCACCACGGCAAGCCACGATGCACCACGACATCCGTGATCGCGCCAGGAAATCGGCTTTTTTGCAGGTTTTTTGATGGCATGTCTATTGCATTGCACTATTCAAGTCGCTTGAATTTAATGCAAACCACACGTATTTTGTGCAAGCTTCCTGATAGCAACCATTTCGGATGACTGACCAACAAGGGAAAACACCGTGCGCCATTTACCTTTCGCAATATCCACATCAGCCCTGGCCGTCGGCCTGGCCCTGCTGGCCGCTCCGGCGCTAGCCAAGGATGTCGTCAAGATCGCCTTCATCGGTCCGCTGACCGGTGGCGTCTCGTCGATCGGACTGGGCGGGCGCAATTCCGCCGACCTGGCCGTCCAGCTGCGCAATGCCGATCCGAAATCGAAATACACCTATCAGCTGGTGGTTCAGGATGACGAGTGCAAACCGAACGTCGGCGTGCAGGTCGCCACCAAAATGGCCGCCGACAACGCCATCATCGCGGGCGTCACGCACTACTGTTCGGCAGTGGCGATGGGCACCGTCGGCGTCTATAACCGCTTCGGCCTGCCGGTCGTGGTCTGGGGCGCGGTACTGCCGGACATTACCTACGCCAACAACTACAAGGACGTGCACCGCATCAACGGCACGATGGTCAACCAGAGCGAAGTCGCGGCCAAGTTCATGACCGGCCTGGGCTACAAGAAATTCGCGATCATCCACGACACCACCGACTACGGCAAAGGCCATAACAAGTACTTTTCCGAGAGCCTGAAAAAAGATGGAGGCACCATCCTCGCG
>AEPR01000097.1 GCA_000195205.2 Oxalobacteraceae bacterium IMCC9480
CAAGGTGGCGGGTGTCGGCAAGGAACACGTCACCGTGCATGTCACTTATCTGGGCGGCGGTTTCGGTCGCCGGCTCGAAATCGATATGGTGGCGCAAGCGGTGGCGATTGCCATGGCGGCGGCGGGTGCGCCGGTACAGGTGATCTGGTCGCGCGAGGAAGACACGACGCACGACATGTACCGCCCGGCAGCGCTGGCGCGGTTTTCAGCCTCACTCGACGGCAACGGTCAGGTGATCGGTTTCGACTGCAAGTCGGCATCGGGCTCGATCACGCAGCAGGTCATCAAGCGCACTTTCGGGTTGCCGTCCGGTGGACCCGACAAGACGACAGTCGAGGGCGAATTCGACCTGCCCTATGAATTCCCGAATCAGCGCATTGCCCACGTGATCGCGCCGACGCCGGTCCCGATTGGCTACTGGCGTTCGGTCGGGCATTCGCACAATGCTTTTTTTACCGAAAGCTTCATTGATGAAATCGCTCTTGCCGCCGGCAAGAACGAAGTCGTATTCCGCCGCGAGCTGCTGAAAAACCATCCGCGTCATCTGGCCGTGCTCGATGCCGCGCTGGCCAAAGCCGGTTCCGCGCCAGCCGGTCGGGCGCATGGCGTGGCACTGCATCAGTCCTTTGGCAGCATCGTTGCCGAGGTGGCGGAAGTCTCGATCAATGCCCGCAATATCGTCGTGCACCGGGTGGTTTGCGCAGTCGATTGCGGTATCGCCGTCAATCCGAACCTGATTGCCCAGCAAATGGAATCGGCCGTGATTTTTGGCCTGAGTGCTGCGCTGTTCGGCGAAATCACGCTGCAGGACGGCAAGGTGCAGCAGGATAATTTCAGCAATTACCCGGTCGTGCGGATGCATCAGGCACCGCTGGTCGAGACGGTGATCATTGCCAGCACCGAAGCGCCCGAAGGTATCGGCGAGCCCGGCTTGCCACCGGTTGCACCGGCTGTGGCGAATGCGATTTTCAAGCTGACCGGCACCCGCTTGCGCAGCTTGCCGCTGCGCTTGACCTGATCAGGCGGCAGCGTCGTCCAGACGTCGCCGCAAATGGAATTGCTGTTCGTGCGCGTGGCTGCTTGCCATCCGGGCCAGTTCCTCGCCTGACAGGGCTGCCTGCGCCTGCACCAGCCTGTCAGCCAGTTGCATGCCCGGCTGGACACTGCCAAAGAAGGCCACATGCGCACTGCGCTGGATCAGCAAGGTCGGAAAATTCTCGACGTCGATATCGCCCAGCAAATCGGACTGGTCTTCGATATCGATCCACAGAAAATGCTTGTCGGGGTGGAGTGCCGCCAGTTCTTCGAATTGCGGGCGGTAGTCGCGACAGACGTCGCACCAGGCGGCGCACAGGCAGGCGACCAGCAGGTCATCGCTGCGCAGCCACTGCTGCAATCGGGGAAGCGTATCGGCGTTCAGGGTCAGGATGGACATGGAGCACAAGGCGAATAACGAAAGCGACATCGTAATGCATCTCGAGGCATTGTCACCAGCATGCCGGCTCGATCGGCAATTGAGCGATTCGTCCGATCCCGCCAGCGTGCGCGGTAAAATACGCGCCATGCCCTCCATACTTGCCATTGATACCTCTTCCGAATTTGCCTCCGTCGCGCTGCTGCACGGCGATACCGTACTGAGCCGGTTGGCCAGCGGACCGCAAACGCATTCCCAAACCCTGCTACCGATGGTGCAGCAAGTACTGCAGGAGGCCGGCATCAGTCTGGCCGATTGCGCCGCCATTGCCTTTGGTGCCGGACCCGGCTCCTTCACTGGCGTTCGTACTGCTTGCGGTGTCGCGCAAGGACTGGCTTTCGGTGCCGACCGTCCGGTGGTGGCCATCAGCACGCTCGAAGCGATGGCGCAAGCCTGCCACGAGAGCACCGGCGCCACCGCAGTACTGGCGCTGCTTGATGCGCGGATGGGCGAAGTCTACTGGGCGCAATACCGCTTTACGCCGACTCCCGAGGTCGTCATCGCGCCTTGCCTGTCGGCACCCGATGGCGTCCAGCCTATCGGTGCCGTCACGGCTTGCGGTAACGGACTGTCCGCGTATGCAGATGCGTTTGCCGGCCGGCCATTCATGCAGGATGCCCGTGCGGACCTGATGCCCCATGCGGCGCAGGTCGCGACATTGGCACGGTTGGCACTGGCAGCGGGCGCACAAGTCGCCGCCCGTGACGCCCAACCCATTTACCTGCGCAACAAGATTGCCCTGACCACCGCCGAGCGCCTGCTCAAAAGCCAGCAGGTGAGTGCATGAATCTGCTCGCCCGACCCCGGCAGATGCCCTATCAGGATCCGTCGCTGCAGTTCCGGCGGATGACCGGGCAGGATCTGGACGAGGTGGTGGCGATCGAAGACGTGGTGTATCCGCATCCGTGGTCACGCGGCAATTTCAGCGATTCAATCCGCAGCGATTATCAGGCGTGGGTGCTGCGCGACGGCAAGGGTGTACTGCTGGGTTACTTCCTGCTGATGCTGTCGGTCGATGAAGCGCACCTGCTCAATATTTCGGTGCGCGGTGACTTGCATGGACGCGGCCTCGGTCGCCTGATGCTGGCAGAAATCGTCATGTTGGCGAAGCAGTACAGGATGCTTTCGGTGCTGCTGGAAGTACGGCCATCGAATCCGCGCGCGCTGGAGGTCTACGAGCGCTATGGCTTCGTGCGGATCGGGCTACGCAAGAACTACTATCCGGCCGATACGGGCGGGCGCGAAGATGCCATCGTGATGCGGTTCGTGCCATGACGCCGGCAGCGACCGGAGTGGTGCGCCGTGCCAGGTTCTTGCAGGCATTGGGGATTGGTCCGGTCTGGGTGCCGCGACAGTCGGTGGTATCGGACGAGGTGCCGTTGCCGGCAACCGTAGCCATCGCAGTGCCGGCCGTGCCACCGGTTGCCGCGCCAGTGGTATCGAAGCAGGATAAAGCCGCGTCGGCATGGGACGATGCGCCGGCGGTTCGTGCTCCCGCTGCGGCTGCACCGGTCCTCGCAAGCCCTGTCGATGAAGGCGCTGCCGCCATCGCCCGCATGTCCTGGCAGGAACTTGAACTCGCGGTGGCCAGTTGCACCCGCTGTGCCCTGTGCAAGAACCGCAAGCAGGCAGTGCTTGGCGCCGGTGACCAAAAGCCGGGCTGGCTGTTCGTAGGCGAAGGTCCTGGACATGTCGAGGATCAGCAAGGCGAGCCATTCGTGGGTCCTGCGGGCAAGCTGCTCGACAACATGTTGCTGGCACTCGACCTGCCGCGCGGCGAAAACAATTATCTGGCCAACGCCGTCAAGTGCCGTCCGGTCGGTGCTGACGGCAAGGACCGCCCGCCAAGCGCCGATGAAAGCGCCGCCTGCCGGCCGTATCTGGAGCGCCAGATCGCCTTGCTTCAGCCCGCCGTCATCGTCGCGCTGGGCAAGGTCGCTGCGTTGTCACTGCTAGGCGGCGATCCGAAAATCGCCGTTGCCGCCTTGCGCGAACACACCCATCGCTACGGCAGCATCCCCGTCGTGGTGACCTATCACCCGGCCTACCTGTTGCGCAAACCACTGGACAAGGCCAAATCATGGCGCGACCTGTGCCTGGCCGCTCAGGCCTATGCCAGCGACGGCACACTTGCAGTCTGACCGGTTCCAGGCAGTCTTCCATGCACGCTGGTCGGGCTTGCACGATCCCCACGTGCGTGCGCTGGCCTGGTTGCTCGATGCCCCGGACCTGCTCGATCCGGGTGCCGCGCAATGGCATGGCAAGATCGCCACGCTGACGGTGGCGGACGATCTCGAACCATGGCTGTTCGCGCTCGATCGCGCGCCCGATGAGTTGCATGCCTACCTGGCATTGCGGCCTTATGAGCGACTCGGCCGCTATGCCGAAAAGCTGCTGGCGTTTTACTTTGCCCGTCAAGGCATGCTGGTCGCGCATGGGGTGCAAGTGCAGGCCGGAAAAAACCAGACCATCGGCGAGTTCGATTACCTGCTGCGCAATGCCGGACAGTTCGAGCACTGGGAATTTGCCACCAAGCTGTATTTGCTTGAAGGCAGTGCCGATGGCGATTATTTTGTCGGCCCCAACCTGGCCGATACGCTGGGCACCAAGATGCGCAAGATCCTGGAGCGCCAGCTCGCGCTAGGCCGGCATCAGGATGCCCAGGTGCATTTGCCGGCACCGATAGACCGCGCCTGTGCGCTGATCAAGGGCTGGCTGTTTTATCACGGTGGCGACCAGCCCGCGTTGTCGCTCGGGGTGCGTCCGGACCACTGTCGCGGTTTTTGGTGTGCACAAGCCGAGGCAGGTCAATTGGCCGCTGACGGTTTTATGTTGTTGCCGAGGTTGTCCTGGCTGGCACCGCTGCAGGTCGGTGTGGATCAGCCGCTGAACAGGGCTGATATGGTCAGTGCGCTGGCGGCACATTTTGCGCAGAACCCGATGCCGGTTCTGGTCTCGCTCCTGCATGCCGTCAATGGCTTTGCGCAGGAAACGTCCCGTGGATTCATCGTGCCGGATGACTGGCGCGAGCGCGCCGGCCAACGCGCCCAGCGCGCTTTCATCGCCAGCCATCGCGACGATTGACCGCTCAGTGCTTGTGTTCGCCGATCAGCGCGAGCGAATCGAATTCCTGCTGGTTGCGCTTGTGCTTGCGCATCACGACCAGCATCATGCCGGCGACAAACAAGCCGAACATCACGATGACGATATTCACGTTCAGGTTCAGCTTGATCATGATGGCGTACAGCACCAGCATGCCCAGTACCGACAGGTTCTCATTGAAGTTCTGCACGGCGATCGAGTGGCCGGCACTCATCAGCACATGGCCGCGATGTTGCAGCAGGGCGTTCATCGGCACCACGAAATATCCTGACAACGCGCCGATCAGAATCAGCAGCGGATAGGCAATCCAGACCGTCGAGACCATCGTCATCGACACCACCACCAATCCCATCACGACGCCCAGCGGCATCACTGACAGGGACTTCTTCAGCGGGACGAAACGCGCGGCAGCGACGGCACCGAAGGCCACGCCCACGGCGACCACGCCTTGCAGGATAGCGGCCTTGTCGAGCGGGATATGCAGCGATTGCTCGGCCCATTTCAGAACGATGAATTGCAGCGTCGCGCCGGCTCCCCAGAACAAGGTGGTTACGCCCAGCGAAATCTGGCCCAGCTTGTCTTTCCAGAGCGTCCGGTAGCACTGTGCAAAATCACCGATCAAGCGCAACGGATTGCGTTCCTGATGCGCGTAACGCGCACCGGTATCAGGGATCTTCAGGTTGAATACCGCCGCCAGCAGATAGGACAGGACGATGACCGAGAGCGCTGCCTCGATCGGCGTGTTGATACCCGTATCGATGAGCGGCATATCGAATTGCAGCAGCGTGGCGGCAATCGTCGGATTGACCAGCGATCCGCCCAGTACCGTGCCGAAAATAATCGAGGCGATGGTCAATCCTTCGATCCAGCCGTTGGCCGCGACCAGTTTTTCTGCCGGCAGCAACTCGGTCAGGATGCCGTATTTGGCAGGCGAATACGCTGCCGCACCAAGACCGACGACGGCATACGCCAGCAGCGGATGAACCTTGAAAAACATCAGGCTGCAGCCGAAGACTTTGACCAGGTTGGTGATGAACATAACGCGCCCCTTGGGGATCGCATCGGCGAAGGCGCCAACGAAGGCGGCCAACAGGATGTAGGAGAGCGCAAAAAATAGTTTCAGCAGTGGGGTCATCCATTGCGGGGAGTGCATTTCCGTCAGGAGTGCTATCGCGGCTATCAGTAATGCGTTGTCGGCCAGCGAGGAAAAAAATTGCGCTGCCATGATGGTGTAAAAACCGCGATTCATACGCATGCTCAGGGGCGCTATGGTGGTGATGTCGGCTTGCTTTATACCATGAAAATAGTTGGCAACTCTGAATTTGCGGCAGTGTTTGGCGGGTCTGCTCCGGTAAAATGAGGCCGGCTTATTAAACCGCTATTAACGCTACTTTTATTCGACTATTTTTATGACTATTGATCGGATGTATGCCTAGACCACTCGTTGCCATTATCGACATTTCTGCGTTGCAGCATAACCTGGCGGAGGCGCGCCGGCGCATGCCCGCAGCGATCACTTGGGCAGTCGTCAAGGCCAACGCCTACGGCCATGGTTTGGAGCGCGGCATGCGTGCTTTCGGCGCTGCGGACGGCCTGGCGCTGGTGGAGCCCGAAGCTGCCGTCGCGTTACGCGAGCTCGGCTGGCGCAAGCCCATCCTGCTGCTGGAAGGTTGTTTTGACCTGATCGATTTCCGGCTCGCAGCGCAACACCATCTCGAACTGACCATCCATTGTCCGCAGCAAATCGGCTGGCTGGAGCAGACCCGTTTCGACGCGCCCGTGAACGTCCACCTGAAAATGAATAGCGGCATGAATCGGCTCGGGTTCATGCCGCAGGATTTTGCTGCCGCTTATCAGCGCCTGCGTGTTAATCCCCAGGTCGGCAAGATTGCGCTGATGACGCACTTTGCCAATGCCGATGCGGCAGATACACCGGGCATGACACTGGCCGAACAAGTCCGCCGATTCCAGCTCGGCAGCGCCGGACTCGATGCCCCATGGAATATTTCAAATTCTGCCGCCACATTGCTGCATGCCGACATGCGTAGTCACGAGGTTCGCCCCGGCATCATGCTGTACGGTGGCACACCCGGCACGCACACGTCGACACCGGCCGGTGCCTTCGGCTTGCGCTCGGCGATGACGTTGCAAAGCGAACTGATCGCCGTCCAGCAAATCCATCCCGGTGATGCAGTTGGCTACGGTAGCCGGTTCATCGCGGAGACACCGATGACCATTGGCGTGGTGGCCTGCGGCTATGCCGATGGTTATCCGCGTCATGCGCCGAGTGGCACGCCGGTGCTGGTCGACGGCGTGCGCACGCGACTGGTCGGTAATGTCTCGATGGACATGCTGACCGTCGACCTCACGCCGATCCCGACCGCTCACCACGGCAGCTGCGTCACGCTCTGGGGCGACGGCTTGCCGATCGACGAAGTGGCGCAAGCGGCCGGTACCATTGGCTATGAATTGATGTGCGCCATCGCGCCGCGCGTGCGCGTCACCGAGCGCTAACACTTAATACGGGTCCCATGGCAAAAGTAAAAACCAATTTCACCTGCAGCGAATGCGGTGGTATCAGCAACAAGTGGACGGGCCAATGTCCGTCCTGCGGGCAATGGAATTCGCTCGTTGAAACCCAGATCGAAAGCGCCGGCATCAACCGTTTGTCGCAGCAGGCCGCACCCGTGAGCCTGGCGCAGACGGCACCGGTGCTGTCGCTGGCCGATATCGAAGCCGTCGAAGTGCCACGCTTTGGCACCGGTATCGAAGAATTCGATCGGGTGCTTGGCGGCGGCCTGGTGCCGGGCGGTGTCGTGCTGATCGGTGGCGACCCGGGAATCGGCAAGTCGACGCTGCTTTTGCAGGCGCTGGCCAATCTCTCGCGCAGCAAAAAAGTGCTGTATGTCAGTGGCGAGGAATCGGGCGCACAGATTGCATTGCGCGCCAAGCGACTGGCCGTCGACGCCAAAGACCTGCAGTTGCAGGCCGAAATCCAGCTCGAAAAAATCCTCTACACGCTGGCCGAACACAAGCCCGATGTCGCCGTGATCGATTCGATTCAAACGGTCTATTCGGATGCGCTCAGTTCGGCACCGGGCTCGGTGGCGCAGGTGCGGGAATGTGCGGCGCAACTCACGCGTACCGCCAAGCAGACCGGCGTGACCATCATCATGGTCGGGCATGTGACCAAGGAAGGCGCGCTGGCAGGACCGCGCGTGCTCGAGCACATCGTGGATACGGTGCTGTATTTCGAGGGCGATACCCATTCCAGTTTCCGGCTGGTACGCGCTGTCAAGAATCGTTTCGGCGCGGTCAATGAACTGGGCGTGTTTGCGATGACCGAGAAGGGTTTGAAGGGGGTATCCAATCCATCGGCGCTGTTCCTGTCTCAGCACGATAACCAGGTTCCGGGTTCCTGCGTGATGGTGACGCAGGAAGGAACGCGGCCCTTGCTGGTCGAGATACAGGCGCTGGTCGATACCTCGCATGCGCCGAATGCGCGCCGCTTATCGGTGGGTCTGGATCAGAACCGGCTGGCGATGTTGCTGGCCGTGCTGCATCGACATGCCGGCGTGGCGGCCTTCGACCAGGATGTCTTCATCAATGCTGTCGGTGGCGTCAAGATTACCGAACCGGCGGCGGACCTGGCCGTGATGTTGGCGATCCAGTCCTCGTTGCGCAACAAGCCTTTGCCACGCGGTCTGGTGGTGTTTGGCGAGGTCGGCCTGGCCGGGGAAATTCGTCCGGCACCGCGCGGACAGGAGCGCTTGCGCGAAGCCGCCAAGCTGGGATTTTCAATCGCGATGATCCCGAAGGCGAATGCGCCTAAAGGCAAGGTCGAAGGCTTGACCATCATCGCCGTCGAACGCATCGACGAGGCCCTGGAAAAAATCCGCGACGCTGCCCTTTAAGCGCTGCCGGCAAGCCATTTCTGCCGTGCCGGCAGTCGCGTGCGCGACTGCCTTTCGCGTATGGTCGGCATGGTGCGACCAGCTAGCTGGAACTGCTCTCTTTGGCACAGGTCACGGTAAATTCACGACCATCTTCCGCAGTGGCCTGCCAATTGCCATCGGCTTGTTTGCTGACGCTGCCTTTGCCGCGAGTGACTTGCGGCTTGTGGCAGAGGGCTCCTGGAATCCGCCAGGCCATTTGCGCCAATGTGGTGGGATGACTGGCTTTCAATTCGAGGCCGCCACCCTGATCGTTCAACTTCCATTCGACGTCCTCCCTGCGTGTCATGAAGCGTGCGACGTCGGTCATCGTGCGCCACTTGAATTTGTGCTGCTCCTGCAGCGACTTTGCCGTATCGAGCAAGGCATGCATCGAGTCGGCGTAATACGGCACCCCGATCGGATGGCAGTAAATCTGGCGGATGGTGTTGTTGGAGGCAACAAAGTTGGTGAGTGCCACGAGCCAGTCGATCATGGGGCCGGCAGGCTGTTTGGCAAACATCGCTTCCTCGAATGACGCAATGCGGCCGAACGGCGTGATCGGGATTGACCAGGTGCGCTTGTCGATCAGTGCATTGTTCTGGAACATGCGCGTCGGGCCCATGCCCAGGTTGGATGTGGTGTAGTAGGTTTCGACGCCATGCTGGCCAATCCAGTCGGTGACCCAGCGCGGATGGTTGCCGATCGGTGCCGAGTATTCGGTAATGGGTTGTCCGGTGACCGCGCGCATCGCATCGTTGTTATAGACGAGGTATTTTTCATACTCGTTGCTATTGGAATCGTTGATGCGCGTGCCGAAATAATTATGGATCCATCCTCCATGATTGCCGATGGCATTACCGCGCGCTTGCAAATACCGTATCCATTGCTGGGTCTTCTGGTTGTGCACGACATCCATGCCGAAGCCGTCACCAAATTGATTGACGTCGGGGCCGGCCGTGAAGTGGATCGAGTACGGCCCTTGATCAAAGATGCCCATTTTTTGCAACGTCGCAAGGCTCTTGATCGCAGAGCCGTTATCGACGTGAATATTCAGGATGAGTCCACCCACGCCATCCGGCGCTGGCAACAAACGGGGCAGGCCGACAAAATCATCCGAAAAATAACGCAAAAATGCGTGCAGCAGCAAGCCATCGGTGCTGTTCTTGAGCAAGCCGAGCGGCAGGTTGATGAACAGGGTTTCGCCTTTGCCGAGCTTGTGTCTGGCAGCAACCACCTGCGCTTCGGGTGTCAGCATCATCACCTTGGTATCAGGGGCGACGACGCCGGTCTGGAAGAGCGGATATTTCAGTTCGTTGTAGCGATAGGTCGTCATCCAGTGATCGAATGTCTGGTTGTTCCACGAGATCGGCTGCTCCACCTGGGTCCTGCCAGGCGGTATGCCAATGCGTGCAACGGACTCGCTGGTGCCGATCACCGGACTGGCGCGCACGACGGCCTTGCCGAATTTGTCGTACATCGCGTATTCCACGCCGGCGACATCAGACAGTCGCGCACTGGCAGGCGCATAGGCACCGCTGAGGTCATAGGTCAGCGCGTCGAAGACCAGCATCAGTTTGCCGCCCTGGCGGACATAATCGCGCAGCGTGTCGGTCAGATACGTGGACGCGCGCCGGTGCAGTTTGTCGGGCACCACGATCCCGGCATAGTTTTTCTGGTCGGATGGGCGGGCCCGCAGGAACTGGCTGGCCGTGACGATTTCGAGCTTGACGCCTTCTTCTAGCGCGGCCTGCTGCCAGATCTGTTCGACATCGGTATCGGTGCCATCCGCCACCAGCAAGGCCAATGTGCGTTTTTGATCGAATGACGGCCAGACGGCGTAGGCCAATGTGCTGCTGGCGATCACTGCGATGATGAGCAGGATCCAGCCGTTTTTAGTAATTTTCAAACGAAATTCCTTGCATTAAATAATGGGGTTGCCTGGCTTGCGGAGACGTTGTGCTCCTCCTGGTCGGCACATGGCACAGACTATTTTCGGAGTGATCCGCGGGTAAATTGGCACCGCAATCCCGATGTGACATCGCTATTCGGAGAGGGTGGTCAGCGTGATATTCGTAGCTGGACCGACTATAAATATCCGGGATTGCGTGTGACTTGAGCGTGCTCAATCGAGATTATTCGACAGGATAATTTTTGCATTTCGCATCGCGTGAAAAAGGACGCCGGAATCGTCACGCTAGCGGGTGATCTCCTCCGGCACCATGCTGACGGTCCATGAATACAGCGCGACGAATAACAGCATGTCGAAGACCGCACCGAGACAGATGTAGAGCACGGGCATGTAGAGCAGCGACATCTTGTAGAGAATCAGCGTGTGCAAGACGACCTTGTGCGGAATCATCAGGATGAAGTAACTCAGGATGAACACCGTGTGAACGATTTTGACGGTCAGGCTCAGATCCAGCAGGTAATAGCCAATAGCCAGCATCACTGGAATCGCTAGCATCAGCATGCTTCCCATGCTGATGATGTCGCGCATGTGATCCGGGATTGAGTAGGGGAATTGTGATGGTGCGTACCAGAAAAACAGCAGGGCGAGTGCCTGGACGACACAGACGATGCGCAACAGGTACTGCAACGGCAACTTGTCCTTGCTCATGCTTGAAGTCAGCGCAAACACCACGAATGTGGTTAATGCCGACACGAGCTTGGTCGTGAAACTCGGCATGTACGATGCGTTGGCAGCACCTATCCATTCAAAATTCATGGTCTTCATTGCCACCGCTTGCTGTTCGGCATACAGCGGGATATCAAGGCGCGTCAGCCAGAATTGAATGCAGTCACGCCAGAAATTGAGGATGAATGGCTCGCCAATGACCAGCAACGCGCAAATCAATGCGGGTAGCAAGAGTGTTTGCGCAATCACCGACGGACCGGCGGTCAGTCTGCGCAGAGCGCGATGCTGGCCCGCAGTCGCGTGGTGCTGGCGTGCTTCCTGGATGGCGCGCGCAGCGGACACGATGGCTGCATTGCGCATTTCCAGTGGTGCGGAAAGAGAGTCTTTTTGATTTTGCATGGTGCTCAATCGAAATGTCGCGACAAGCCGATATCAATGCCGCTGCGTTCATAGGTCGGGTTGCGGTAATGGTTGATGCTGATGCTGGCACCCCAGTTCTGGTTGATCCGGCGGCGCCACGCCAGGCTGGCTTCCTGGCTGTTGAAGTTCACCAGGCTGGTATCCGGCGTCAGCGGCAAATAGCCTTCGTTGCCCCAGGC
The DNA here is from genome assembly GCA_000195205.2 of Oxalobacteraceae bacterium IMCC9480. GTDB lineage: Bacteria > Pseudomonadota > Gammaproteobacteria > Burkholderiales > Burkholderiaceae_D > Actimicrobium. The sequence goes on from AEPR01000097.1 coordinate 11,746, forward strand.
GACCCGGGCCGACAGTGCATTGCTTGGGTCCGGGGTGTAGCTGGTGGCGATAAATTGTTGACGCGTTATCACGGCACCGGGACTGCTGCGATTGAAGCGCACCCCGACTTCCAGCACCAGCGGCTGTTCGAAATACCACGCACCGCCCAGGCTGAGGCTGCGGTCGACATGACCGTCCGGGGCGTCGTAATAGCCGAGTCCGATCGAGCTGATGAAGTTTTTTTCGGGCAGCCATTTCTTGTACAGAAAGCCATCAACCCGATAGCGGGGCAAATAAAAAGCACCATCGCCAAGTCCGAGCGATGCACTGGCAAACCATCGATCGTCCAGCGTGATGGTGTCGGTCAGGCCCGCGAAGGTGCCGCCGGTATCGTATTCGCGCTTGCTGGACAGTTCGCCTTGTAGCAGGTGATTACCCTGTTCCAGCACACCCCGGACAGTGAGGTGGCGCCATGACGAAAAACCGCCAGTCAGCTGCTGGGTACCGGTGGTGACTTCGACTGCGCGCAGTGCAGGGCGCAACAGCGCATCCGGCGGCGCGGTCTGGTCTGTTTCGGCGTGGGCCGACAGTGCCACTACGCCAAGCAAAGCGATGGCGAGACAAGTCCGGTAGTGGTTAGCTGGCAATTTCGGCTCCGTAAGAAGGGGCCGGTGCCAGAATCGCGGCGATGCGTTGTGCTGCATGGCCGTCGCCGAAGGGACTTTGATGGACCTGCATGCGTCGGTAGGTCGCGCTGTCATCGAGTAGTAGCCGCGCTTGTTCGCAGATGAGGGCGATGTCGGTGCCGACCAGCAAGGCACCTCCGGCCTCGACAAGTTCCTGGCGTTCGGTACTCGTGCGGGCGATCAGGACCGGCTTTGCAAATGCCGAGGCTTCTTCCTGAATGCCGCCGGAGTCTGTCAGCGTGAAATGACAGCGCACCAGCAAATCAATGAGCGCCGGATAGTCGAGCGGGTCAGTCAGGCAGATGCGTTCTCTGACGCTCGATGGAAGTGCCGCTATTTCGCGTTCGACATCGCTGCGCACTGCCGGATTCGGGTGGACTGGCCACAGTGCAACCACACCATCATGTTGCGCGACGATGGCTGCAGCCGCTTGCGCGATCTGGCGTATTGGTGCACCCCAGTTTTCGCGCCGGTGTGCGGTGATCAGGATGAGTCGGTCGCCGCGATGCTGGCGCAGGAATGTCCGTGCATTTGCCGGGATGGCCGGGTTGTTTTCGCCTGCGGCATGTTGCAGACGGTCACGGGTCCAGAGGGCTGCGTCGATAACCGTGTTGCCCACCATGAAGATATTGTCGTTGGCGATATTTTCTGCACGCAGGTTGTCTCTCGCCTGTTCGGTTGGCGGGAAATGCCAGCGCGCCAGTCGGCCGATCAGCTCGCGATTTTTTTCTTCGGGGAAGGGGTCGCGCTGGTGGGTGCGCAGGCCGGCTTCGACATGGGCGACGGGGATGTCGTCGTAATAGCCGGTGAGGGCACCGACGAACGCGGAACTGGTATCGCCTTGTACCAGGATGACATCGGGTTGTAGCGACCGCACTGCTTCAGCGAGGCCGTCAGTCAATGCAGACGTCAGATGCGCCAGGGCGGACGACTTGCGCTGCAGGTCGATGACGATGTCAGGAGGCATGTCGAAGAAGCGGTAGAGTTCGTGTGCAACGGCCTCATGCTGGCCGGTGTGGATGATCTGTACGTGTTGTCCGCGTGCCTGCAGCGCCTTGTAGACGGGGGCCATCTTGATGATTTCCGGCCGTGTCCCCAGGCAGGTAAGAAAAGTCTTTTTTTGCATAAGTGAAGGAATGCTGATCGTTGGGGTTGCGATGGATAGTCGTTGCTCGATGGACCAATTCCGGCCGATCTTCTGTCCTTGTTACGCGGCGCAAGGACAGAAGTTGCAGGGATGATTTTCGGATAGGGACTGGTGAGAAACACGACTCTTTTTGAGTCTTGCGCTTTTATAGCATTTGAGTTTTTGGCTCTATTTGATAAAAGTCATGTTGACTATCTGTCCACTAAAGTTGTGTAGATGGAGTTGGTGCTACGTCATGGTCAGCCGGAAATACCGTCAGTTGCAGCCAACATTCGCGGTCGCCGGCAGCAGTCCCTTTGTTTGCAAAATCTGCGCAATGACTTCGTCAGTCACGGTCCAGTGGCCGGTTTGCTGATACGGCAGTGCTTCGCGCAGCCAGCATTGCGCTGATGGTTTATCGTTTTGTTTCAGGGCGACGTAGGCGATCAATCCCCATGCGTAGTCATGGCTGACCTGGCTGAGCCAGAGGGCGCGGTGTTGTTTCATCCACGTGCGGTAGTAACTGCCGGTTCCGGCCGGTAGCAGCGGATAGTCCACCAGTAGCGGGAATAGTTGAGCGACATGGTCCGGATAAAATCCGGGCGTCATGGTTTTTTGTTCGGGTTGGGTCGACACGAGAAAGCGTCCTGATGGCGCATCCCAGAAGGTATTGCGGATCGCTCTGGCGAACTCGCGTGCGCCCACGCTTGCAGCCAGTCCGGTGCGCGCAGTCTGGTAGGACCAGACCTCGAGGTTGTCCATGAACAGCCCTTGCTGGAAAGTCGGCGACACCAGATAGATGCCGCGTTTCCGGTCGAGTAGCGTTGCCAGCGTCTTGCTGGCCGCATCGTGACTCTTGCGCCATGCCGGCTGGCTATCGAGCTGCGCTGGCATCGTATCGAGGAACTTGAGCCAGATCGCCAATAATGCGTCGTCTGCATCGGCACCACGGCAAGCCAGCCAGACCGGACCGCTGCGGCAATAGCGATCGAAACTGCCGTCAAGACGCTGTCGTGCAATCAGCCAGTTGACCCATGGCGACGCATAGGCAGAGATGTCCAGGCCATTTTCATGGGCCAGCAATAAGGCTTGCAGCGTGAAATACGGATCAATGACGTTTCCCGTTTCGAGAATCATGATGGCGCCCGATCCGTCCGCAAATCCCCTCAGGTCCAGTGCCGGTGCTGCCTGTAACACCACCGGCGACGATAGAAATGGCACTAGCAGTGCAGACAGCAGCCAGCGACGGATCATGGCTCCCACACGACACCGACTTTTCTTGCCCAGATGGCACCATGCGCAATCGCACCGGATTTGGCGACCAGATTGTCGGAGCTGATTGTGGTCGGCGCATCGATGCGGCCTACCGTGGTGCCACTGCCGAGCACGATGTCGGTTTCAGAGATCAGTGGTCCGGCAACGCTGGCGTTGTCGCGCAGATCGATGCGGTTTTCACAGATCAGCGACCCGGTGATGCAGGCGGACCGGCCGACCTGTACCGCATTGCGCACCTTGACATTGCCGTCAACGATAGTGTGATGGCCGATGGTGAGATTGCCGGTGACGATCAGCGATCCCGTGTAATGGTGGCCATCGGCCAGCCGGCAGTCGCCCTTGACCAGTGTCAGCGTGTCGGTGCGGCGTATGGCACCCGGCAAATCATTGAGTTTGGCGGACATATGACTGACCAATTTTTTCGGTGCCGCCGAGTTTGTTTTTCCGAGGCGGATCGTTGGTGCACTGAGCCGTTCGAAGCAGCAGCGGCCCGCCAGTTCGATGCTCACTTCCGAGGACAATCGACGCAATGCGACACATCCCGTACCAAGCGTGATCGATCCATCGGCATGGCCCCATTCAAGGATTTCCCCGTTGCTGCCAAGCCGGATCGTTCCGTGTGACAGGACGCTGGTCAGGCTGCTGTTATCGCCGCAGTCGAGATCTGCGTGCAGATACAGCGACCGGTTGCAGCGAATCCCTGCAGTGGACTGGATGACCTCGAGGCCAATCAGCGGCCGGGTGCCGTCCATCCAGTTCATCTGTTCCGGCGGACCATTGAGGTAGTCGAATTTGCCGTCGGTGCGCGCGCCGGCGATGTCGGCAAGTGCGTCGTTGCGAAGTTGACGCGTGAAATAATCGATTTCATTGGCGTACTGGCGTGAAATGGGTAGCGGCGAATGGTCTTTGGGCTCGCGCCATTCGCTGACCGCCGGGATGAACGGCAGCATGAGCATGGCGAGACACAGGAGGCAGAACAGGAACAGGGTGAAAGTGGAATTCATGATCAAGGCACCGGTGGTTGGCGGTAGCGAACGGTCTTGTCCCACACCATTTCACGCTTGAGGAGCCAGTCAACGAACAGGCTCCAGGAGGCGTGCGAGATGGCAAACAGACTGATGAAGAAGCACAGCAAATTGAATGGCAGCAGGCGCAAACGCTGGCGATTACCGTCGAGTAGTACCGCGATGGCGATCTCGAAAAAGGCGGCGAAGTTACCGAGCGTGCTGAATGTCATCAATGCAAAGGCAGGGATCAGTCGATTGAGCAGCGAACCGGCGTTGGCAAAGTACAAGGCCAGCACGATGAACCAGCCGGACAGCAGTAACAGCGGAACGATAAATACCAGCAGCAACAGCATGCCGTCGATACGCTCGCGCAAGCTGAGATACGGACTGGTCAGGAAGCTGTACCAGTAGCGCACCATCACCTGGTTATGTCCTTTGGACCAGCGCTTGACTTGCTTGATGCGCACAGCCCAGTCTTCAGGGACTTCTTCGTAGCATTCGGAGCGATTGGTGTAGACCGTCTTCCAGCCATTGAGCATCAGGCGGTAGGTGATGTCGGTATCTTCGGCAAGGATGTCGTCGTGCCAGCCGCCAACCGCTTGCACGGCAGAGCAGCGCACACCGCCGACGGTGCCGCCATATTGCGGCAACAGGCGCAGGTTCATGCGGGCTTGCTGGTCGACCTGGTAGCCGCCCGCACGTTCGAGGTCCAGCATGCGGGTGAGCAGGTTGGTGCCGGCGTTCATCGGTACGACCCGACCCATCACAGCACCGACCTCGGGGTCGAAAAAGGGGGCGACCAGTTGCTTGAGCAAGCCGCGACCGGGCACGTAATCGGCATCAAAGATGATGACGATATCGCCGTCGACATACGCCAGTGCATCCTTGAGTGCGGCGGCTTTGCCGGCCTTGCCGGTCAGCCGGTGGAATGGCGTGATGCGTCCGGGATAGCGCGCGACATAGCCGTCGATGATTTCACGGGTGCGGTCGAGCGAGCGGTCGTTGACCGGCACGATCTTGAGCCGGTCGGCCGGATAGTTGGTGTCGAGAAGTGCTTCGATGCAGCCGGCAATGACTTTTTCTTCGTTGTGGGCAGCAATGAAGACCGTGATCATCGGCCAGTCCGCCTGATCGATATCGATGTAAGGGTGACGTTGCTTTCCAAATAGCCTGCTGATCGTGAAGATGAAATGGCGGATGCCGTACACCGCCATGATCAGCACGATCATGAACAGCAATGCCGCCATCATCGCGACGAGCGGCCTGTCGCTCAGGGTTGGCATGGCGTCGCCGATGTTGATCGCGCGCGCCGGCAAGCTGTCTAGATTGTCGAGTTGGTTGATACCGCTTTCGAAGCGTCCCGGGTTTTGTGACTCCGGCAGGTTCAGGCCGACCGGACTGTCGGTGACCGCACCCAGTTGTTCGG
>AEPR01000096.1 GCA_000195205.2 Oxalobacteraceae bacterium IMCC9480
CCCGATGTCAGCTCGACAAGCCACATCCTGAGCAGGTCGCTCGGTTCGGCGCAAAGGCTCCGGCCTGAAGGCCACACAAAAAAATCAACTCCAGCATCAAGCAAACTATCGCCAAATGACTTGTCGGCTAACGCCCGGGTCAAACAAACATCCCCGGTAACACCGAACTAGGGCTCCGGAGGCGCACTGAGGATTCACTCAACACTTGGCAATATAATTTCAAAGGTGATCACCGAACTATGGGAGCTTGCCCGTACACTTCCCTGATGCGCCTCGATAATAGATTTGACGATGGCTAATCCGAGACCTGCCCCTTCATGACCAGTTACGTCACGCTGTCGTTGTCGAGATGGATCAACCCGATAAAACCGGTCGAACAAGCGGGACAGATGTTCTTCTGCAATCGTATCGCCGGGATTCTCGATGCGCACCACCGTGCGTCCCTCTTCGCTCGACAAGGTGACGCTCACGACGCCTGCGCGTGGTGTGTAACGTATGGCATTCGATAACAAGTTACCTAGTGCCCGGCGCAACATGAGCGGGTCTCCCGCGACCATGTGTGCAGTTCCCTCCAGTTTGAACGAGACCTCGCGTTCCTCTGCCAAGACTTCAAAATAGTCAAAAAGGGCGTTGATTTGCTCTGCCAGATCAACGTTGCGCAACGTCAGGCTGGCCATCCCATTCTCAGTTTGTGCAAGGAACAGCATGTCGGCGATCATCTTGCCCATACGTTCGAACTCCTCAAGATTGGAGTACAAAATTTCACGATATTGATTGGCCTCTCGTTTCTGACCGAGAGCGACCTGTGTCTCGGTCGTCAGCGTGGTCACTGGAGTACGCAGTTCATGCGCGATATCGGCAGAAAAGTCCGACAATTGGCGAAATCCGATTTCAAGCCGGCCAAGCATGTCATTGAATGACCCAACCAGACCGGCCAGCTCGATCGGAACTTCTTCCGGCGCCAACCTGACATGTAATTGCGAGGAAGTAATGCCGCGTATTTTTGCGCTGATATTACGTATCGGCGCATGACCTTGCCAAACCGCGAGCCAGGCAGCGAGCAATGCGATGACGCACACGACCGCGGTGGTCAGCCACAATGTCTGTTTAAAGCTGTTGATGTAGTGAAGATGCATGTCGATCGCGGTTGCCACCACAACAATGTAATGCTGTGGTGTCACATCAGCAGCACCGGCTGTGATCCGCAACGCTGCGCCGCGATACAATTTTCCGCCCTGCTCCCAAACATCGAGCGTGTCCGCGGCGACATGCACCACAGGCTTAAGCTTGACAGCCGGCCCGCTCAAATCCGTGCCCGGACTGGAATAGATAGGCTGTCCGGAGACTGCCAAGACCTGGAAATACACACCATGGTGACCGACAACCGCGCCTGCAAGCCGCGCTTCCAAAGAGCTGCCGGATGCAGGCTGTTTCAGCACGTTTTGCACAGACTCGGCGACAATGCTGAGTTCGCCGGCATCAATTTCGGCAAAGTGCTGTTCTAGCGAGCGAACGACGATCCAGCCAAAGAAAAAAAATACCACAATGGTTGCGATGCCTACAAAGGCAGTCACCCGCAATGCCAGCGAAGCCGGACGCCCCCCCTCAATCTTCATCGGGAAGGTCCAGTCTGTAACCCATACCCCGTACCGTGTGTATCAATTTTGGCTCGAAATCATCATCCATTTTTGCCCGCAACCGGCGAATAGCGACATCGATGACATTGGTGTCGCTATCGAAATTTATATCCCACACCTGTGATGCGATCAAGGCGCGTGACAACACCTCGCCCTGATGTCGCGCCAGCAGTTCCAGTAACGCAAACTCCTTTGCTGTCAAATTGATACGCTGGCCCGAGCGCGTGGCACGCCTGCAAAGATAGTCGAGTTCCAGATTGGCGATCTGAAACCTGTCTGCGTTGATCGCGGGACTGCCCCGACGCAACTGCGTGCGAACACGCGCCAGCAGCTCGGAGAAGGCGAATGGCTTCACCAGATAATCGTCGGCGCCTAGCTCAAGCCCTTTTACCCGATCGGCCACGCTGTCACGAGCGGTTAGAAACAGCACAGGAACATTTTTACCGGCGTCGCGCAACGACTGCAGGATTCGCCAGCCATCCACGTCGGGCAGCATCACGTCCAAAATGATCAGATCGTAGGGCGCGGTCATGGCCAGATGATGACCATCGAGGCCGTTACGCGCCAGGTCGACCGCAAAACCTTCCTCGGTTAGTCCTTGGCGCAAATAATCAGCAATTTTGGTTTCATCCTCTACAACAAGCAGCTTCATTGATTGTTCCGGTTCTGTGGTTATTGTTTCGATGCAGCGTCATGAGCGCGCAGGATAAACCTTAAATGAGGTACTCACCGAGACCGTAGACTGCCGACGCTGGCAG
>AEPR01000095.1 GCA_000195205.2 Oxalobacteraceae bacterium IMCC9480
CCTGGGCACCGCCAACACCCTCATTTACGTACGTGGCCAGGGCATCGTTCTGGACGAGCCATCGGTCGTGGCCATCCGCCAGCAGGGCGGCCCGAACGGCAAGAAAACCATCCAGGCCGTCGGCCGCGAAGCCAAGCAAATGCTAGGCAAAGTGCCAGGCAATATCGAAGCCATCCGCCCCATGAAAGACGGCGTCATCGCCGACTTCACCGTCACCGAGCAAATGCTCAAGCAGTTCATCCGCATGGTGCACGACTCGAAGCTGTTTAAACCTTCCCCGCGCATCATCATCTGCGTGCCTTGCGGCTCGACCCAGGTCGAGCGCCGCGCGATCCGCGAGTCGGCCCTTGGCGCCGGCGCATCGCAGGTATTCCTGATCGAAGAGCCGATGGCCGCAGCGATCGGTGCCGGCCTGCCGGTCTCCGAAGCAACCGGTTCGATGGTCGTCGACATCGGCGGCGGCACCACGGAAGTCGGCATCATTTCGCTGGGCGGCATGGTCTACAAGGGATCGGTGCGGGTCGGTGGCGACAAGTTCGACGAAGCCATCGTCAATTACATCCGCCGCAACTACGGCATGCTGATCGGCGAGCAAACCGCCGAAGCCATCAAGAAAGAAATCGGTTCGGCCTTCCCCGGTTCCGAAGTGCGCGAAATGGAAGTCAAGGGCCGCAACCTGTCCGAAGGCATCCCGCGCTCGTTCACGATTTCGAGCAATGAAATCCTCGAAGCGCTGACCGATCCGCTCAACAACATCGTCTCGGCCGTCAAGAACGCACTTGAGCAGACCCCGCCGGAACTCGGTGCCGACATCGCCGAAAAAGGCATGATGCTGACCGGTGGCGGCGCACTGCTGCGCGACCTCGATCGCCTGCTGATGGAAGAAACCGGCCTGCCGGTGATCGTCGCCGAAGACCCGCTGACCTGCGTGGTGCGCGGTTCCGGCATGGCGCTCGAACGGATGGACAAGCTTGGTTCGATTTTCTCGTACGAGTAAGTCGTTCGCCGTTCGTGTTCACCGCGTCGCCACCGGCGGCACCGATGCAGCAAACAGCAAGTAGCCAGGATACCTAGCAAGCATTAAATGGAATACAGCCCACCGCCACTGTTCAAGCAAGGTGCTTCGGCACGCGTCAAAGTGGTGTTTTTCTCGATCATTGCGATTGCCCTGCTGGTGGTCGATTCGCACATGCAGTCGCTCGCCCTGATCCGGCAAGTCGTCGGCACCGCGCTGTACCCGGTGCAGATGGCGGCCTTGCTGCCGCGCGATGCGCTCTATAACGTCAGCGGCTATTTTGTCTCGCTGGCCTCGGTCGAGCGCGAGAACAAGGCCTTGCGCCTCGAGCAGGCCGCCAACGCCCAGACCCTGCAGCGCGCCCAGCAACTGTTCTCCGAAAACGCCCAGTTGCGCAAGCTGCTCGGCACCAGCGAGCAATTGCCGGTCAAGTCCGTCATGAGCGAAATCCTCTACGATGCGCGCGATGTCTTTACCCGCAAGATCGTGCTCGACCGCGGTTCGCGCCACGACGTCCTGCTCGGCCAGCCGGTCATCGACGACACCGGCGTGGTCGGCCAGATCACGCGGGTTTTTCCGCTGACCTCCGAAGCCACCCTGCTGACCGACAAGGATGAAGCCATTCCGGTGCAGGTCGTGCGCAACGGCTTGCGCAGCGTGGCCTACGGGCGCGGCCAGAGCGGCTTGCTGGATTTGCGCTTCATGCCGGCCAACGCGGATATCCGCAAGGGCGACATCCTGGTCACTTCCGGCATCGATGGCGTCTATCCGGGTGGCCTGTCGGTGGCGACCGTGGTGCAGGTCGAGAACAAGTCCGGTGACACCTTCGCCAGCATCGTCTGCCAGCCCCTGGCCGGGATCGATCGCCACAAGCAATTGCTGATTTTGCTGAAGCAGCCGATGGACGCGCCGCGACCGCCGCCGGGCGACGCGAAGGACAAAAAAGCGGTCGGCGGCAAGACGCGCTTGCGCGGTCCGGTCAAGGAACTGCCCGCCGTACCGACGCCATTGCCCGCTACGACTGTCCGGAGATTGCTTCAGTGAACCAGCCCCATTACATCCTGCTGCCGGTCAGTCCGCTGTTCATCATCGCCAGCCTGGCCTGCGCGTTTCTGCTTAACCTGCTGCCGTGGGGCGGGCTGGTCGGCGTGCCGGATTTTGTCGCGCTGGTCCTGATTTTCTGGAGCATTCACCAGCCGCGCAAGGTCGGTATCGGCGTGGCGTTTTGCATGGGCTTGCTGATGGATGTGCACAACGCCTCGCTACTCGGCGAAAACGCCCTGGTCTACACGCTGCTGTCCTACCTCGCGATCATGATCCACCGGCGCGTGCTGTGGTTTCCGGTGCGCACCCAGGCCTTGCACATTTTGCCGCTGCTGCTGGCAACGCAAGTCGTGCAATTGGTGATCCGGCTGCTGGCGTCCGGCAAATATCCGGGCTGGCTGTTTTTCATGGAGTCATTGATTTCGGTGGCGCTCTGGCCGCTGGTGACCTGGTTGCTGCTGGCACCGCAACGACGTGCGATCAACCGCGACGACACGCGACCGATCTGATCCCTTGCATTTTTTTCTTTCCATTGCGTTCCACCTACCCGAGCGGGCATGACTGAATTCAAGAATACCGAACGCGAACTGCATTTTTTCCGGATCCGGGTCACGGTGGCGGGATTCTTTGCGTTCTTTTGCTTTTGCCTGCTGGCGTCCCGTTTTGTGTGGCTGCAGGTCTACCGGCATGACCACTATGCGGCGCAGGCCGAAGACAACCGGATCTCGGTGGTGCCGGTGGTGCCGAACCGCGGCCTGATTCTGGACCGCAATGGCGTGGTCCTGGCGCGCAATTTTTCTGCCTACACGCTCGAAATTACGCCGTCCAAACTCACCGCCAGTCTTGACGAAACCATCGACCAGTTGGCCGAACTGGTCGAGATCTCGGCCAAGGATCGCAAGCGTTTTCGCAAGCTGCTGGAAGACACCCGCAACTTCGAAAGTTCGCCTATCCGCACCCGCCTGACCGAAGAAGAAGTCGCGCGCTTCACGGTGCAGCGCTACCGTTTTCCGGGTGTCGAAATCCAGGCCCGGTTGTTCCGGCAGTATCCGCTGGGAGCCGTCGCCTCGCACGTGACCGGCTACCTCGGGCGCATCAGCGCGCGCGATGCTGCGGCAATCGACGAGCTCGATGACAGTGCCAATTACAACGGCACCGACCATATCGGCAAGGAAGGCCTGGAGAAAAGCTACGAGCGGCAACTGCATGGCATCACCGGCTACGAAGAAGTCGAAGTCTCTGCCGGTGGCCGCGCGGTGCGCACGCTCTCGCGCACGCCGGCCAGTCCCGGCAACAACCTGATCCTGTCGATCGACATCGAATTGCAAAAGGTGGTCGAAGAAGCTTTCGGCGATCACCGTGGTGCGTTGGTGGCGATCGAGCCATCGACCGGCGACATCCTGGCCTACGTGTCGATGCCGACCTTCGACCCGAACCTGTTTGTCGAAGGCATCGACCAGCAAAGCTGGGAGCAGCTCAATACCTCGCTGGAGCGGCCGCTGCTGAACCGGCCGCTGTCGGGCACTTATCCGCCCGGCTCGACCTACAAGCCGTTCATGGCACTGGCGGCGCTGGAGCTGGGCAAGCGCAAGCCGGAAGACACGATTTCGGATCCCGGATTTTTTGTGCTCGGTAACCACCGCTTCCGCGATGACAAGGAAGGCGGCCATGGCATGGTCGACATGCGCCGCTCCATCGTCGCCTCGTGCGATACCTACTACTACCTGCTGGCCAACGACCTCGGCGTCGATGCGATCCATGACTTCATGAAGCCCTTCGGTTTCGGCGAACTGACCGGCATCGACCTCGAGCACGAGCGCAAAGGCCTGCTGCCGTCCACGTCCTGGAAGCGCACCGCGTACCGCAAGCGCGAACAGCAAAAATGGTATGCCGGCGAAACTATTTCGCTGGGCATCGGCCAGGGCTACAACTCGTTTACGCCGCTGCAGATGGCGCATGCGATTGCGACATTGGCCAACAACGGAGTCGTCATGAAGCCGCATCTGGTGAAGATCATCGAGAACGGCATCACGCGTGAACGCACAGTGACGGTGCCGAAGGAAAGCTACCGGATTCCGCTCAAGCAGGCCAACATCGACATCGTCAAGAACGCCATGGTCGGCGTCACCAGCGAAGCCGGCGGCACCTCGTACCGGGTCTTCGGCAAGGCTGAGTACGTATCGGCCGGCAAGACCGGTACGGCGCAGGTGATCGCGATCAAGAAAAATGAAAAGTACGACGCCAAAAAGATCGACGAACTGCATCATGACCATTCGCTGTACTCCGCATTTGCACCGGCTGACAAGCCGCGCATTGCGATTGCGATCATCGTCGAGAATGGCGGTTTCGGTGCCGAGACCGCTGCGCCTATCGTCAAGAAGGCACTGGATTTTTATTTGCTCGGCAAGCGTCCCGGAGATAAGGAAACACCGGCAGTGCCGCTGACCGTCAGTGTGGCCGACACCCGCGGCAACAAGGATCAAGGACATGTCCACAATGATTGAAAGACGTCCGCTCTGGCCGCGCATCAAACCCCTGCTGACCGTCTTCGACGGCCCGCTGGCACTGATTATTTTCCTGATCGTGTCGGTCGGGCTGGTCACGCTGTATTCTGCCGGCATCGACTTTCCCGGCCGCGTCGAAGACCAACTGCGCAATATCCTGATCGCCTTCATCGTGATGTGGATCGCGGCCACGGTACCGCCGCAGACGCTGATGCGCTTCGCCGTGCCGATCTACAGTTTTGGCATCGCGCTGCTGATCGCAGTGGCGGTGTTCGGGCTGGTCAAGAAAGGCGCGCGGCGCTGGATCAATCTCGGCATCGTGATCCAGCCCTCCGAGATCATGAAGATCGCGATGCCGCTGATGCTGGCCTGGTTTTTCCAGAAGCGCGAAGGCATGATCCGCTGGACTGAATTTTTGGTCGCGGCGGTGCTGCTGGCAATCCCGGTGGCGCTGATTGCGCGCCAGCCCGACCTCGGTACCGCATTGCTGGTGCTGGCCGCCGGGTTCTATGTGATCTTCCTGGCCGGGCTGTCGTGGAAAGTCATCGCCGGCTTGTTCGTCACGGTCGCGGCCAGCTTGCCGGTGCTCTGGACCGTGCTGCATGACTATCAACGCCAGCGCGTGATGATGCTGATCGACCCGACGTCGGATCCGCTCGGCAAGGGCTTCCATATCATCCAGTCGACCATCGCGGTCGGCTCCGGCGGGCTGTTCGGCAAGGGCTGGCTCAAGGGTACGCAGGCGCATCTGGAGTTCATTCCGGAGCGCACCACCGACTTCATTTTCGCGGTCTATTCCGAAGAATTCGGCCTGGTCGGTAACCTCGTTCTGCTGACCTTGTACATGCTGCTGATCAGTCGCGGGCTGGTCATTGCGGCCAACGCGCCGACCGTTTTTACCCGCTTGTTGGCCGGTGCGATCACGATGATTTTCTTCACCTATGCCTTCGTCAACATGGGAATGGTCAGTGGTATCCTGCCGGTAGTCGGGGTGCCGCTACCCTTCATGAGTTACGGCGGCACCGCACTAGTCACGCTCGGCCTTGGCGCCGGCATCCTGATGAGCATCCAGCGGCATCGCACGCTGGTACAAAGTTAAGGAACACCCATGCACGAACACCCCCGATTATCCTGGCTGGGACGCCTGCTGGCAGGCGCTGTTGCCGTCGTGCTGGCCGCTTGCGGCAGCGTCCCTGTGGCACCGCCGGCACCGCCCGCTGCCAAGCGCGAAGTGGTGCCGCCTACGGTCAAGCGGGCACCGGCGATGCCGGCGGCCGGTTCCGGACGCGGTGGCTACTACCTCGACGATGGTCCCGGCGACAACCCGCCCGACAACCTGCTGGCCATCCCCGATGCCGAGCCCAAGATCGAAGCGAACTTCGCCCGCAACAATCGTCCCTACGTGGTCTTCGGCGAGAGCTACACGCCGATGGACGTCGATGCCCCGTTCAAGCAGCGCGGCGTCGCCAGCTGGTACGGCAAAAAATTCCACGGCCAGAAAACCTCGTCGGGCGAACTCTACGACATGTACAAGATGACCGGCGCGCATCCGACGCTGCCGCTGCCGTCGTATGTGCGCGTCACCAACTTGAGTAATGGCCGGCAAATCATCGTGCGCATCAATGACCGCGGCCCCTTCCATTCGAGCCGCATCATGGACCTGTCATACACCGCCGCTCTGAAGCTCGGTTACCTCGGCAAAGGCAGTAGTGAAATCGAAATCGAACGCCTGATGCCGGACGAGATAGCGCGCATGGAAAAAGACCGTCTCGGCGAACGTGCCCTGCCGCTAGACGAGACCGCCAAGGCGCGCAGGCCGCAGCCGATGCCATTGCTGGCTGCGCTGGAGTCGACCTCGAACTCCACGGCCGCTGCGGCGATGCCGCTGGAAGG
>AEPR01000094.1 GCA_000195205.2 Oxalobacteraceae bacterium IMCC9480
TTTGCTTTGGAGGGGTGTGGTCTGGGCATGCGCCGGCAGAGCTGACAACAGCGCCACGGTCAGCAGCGCGCGCAGCAGATTAAAAATCGAAGTCATGGCGGTCGTCATCAGGGATTGAGGGTCACGTCAACCCGGCGGTTTGGTGCAAGGCAGGTTTGTAGCGCCGCTCCGGTGCTGCCGGCGCATTGCGCCAGTTCGACTTTCAGGCTGGTGGCGCCATGTCCGGTGGCACGGATCTGCAAAGCCGACAAGCCATGGGCGAGCAGGTAATCGCGGATGGTCGTGGCCCGTGCCGTCGAGAGCGCGAGATTGACCTTGTCGCTGCCGATCTGGTCGGTATAGCCATCGACACTGACCGAGCCATAGCCACCTGCGTTGGCGGCGGTAATGAGCATGTCGAGCTGCGTCTTGCCGGCGGCTGTCAGCGTTGCTTGTCCGAAGGCGAACGTGATGTCGCCGGGGACCACCACCGTGACCGGCACCGGATCCGGGCAGGCCGGACAGATGCCGCCGGTGCAGATGCCACCCGGTTCGGTCGGGACCGGCGTGCCCGGTGCCGGCGTCGCACAAGGCGGGTTGGCGCACGCCGCTGGCTGTCCGGATCCTGGAGCCGGATTGCCGGTATCGCCGGGATTGCCGCCGTTTCCCTGCCCCGGAACCGAGATGTTGTTGTCTTCGATGGCGTCCGATTGCATCTGCACCGTGGCCTCGGTCACGACCGGAATCCGGCCGTCACGCAGCATCGCGGTGCGACGGTCGTTCGTGCCGTCGTCCTGCAGCTTCAGGTAGCCGAGAAAGAGCGATCCGACCAGCGGTACTTGCGGCCGGTAGCCGGTCGTGATGCGCAGCTTGAGCAGATTGGCATCCTGGACGCTCTGGCCGGATTGCGGCCCGACTGCCGATGAACGCGCTTGCTGGCCGCTGTTAGGAATGACGCGCTTGCCCTTGCCGACGGTCTGCTGCAAGGCAGGGACATTGAAGTCGTCCAAGCTTTCGGTGGTGGGATTGCGCAGTTCGATCTGGCCGTGAGCGCGGATGTCGTTCAGTGCCCGGTCGGTCGAGGCGGCAACCGCTGCCGGGTTGGTGCCACCGCCATAGATCGGTGCGAGTGCCGCGGCATAAGCTTGTTCGATGGTGTCCCGGCTGGCGTGGCCGGTGCTGCCGGCGCGCGCTGCCATGAAACTGGCGTGGTTGTAGTGGTTTTTGGCGAAGTACAGCAGGCCGTACTGGAGTAATGCCAGACCGATCAGCGTGAGGATGGGGCCGATCACAACAAATTCGATCATGGCGGAACCGCGATGGGATGTCAGGAGTGTCATGGGTCTGGGCGGAAGTCACGCCAGCAGGCGCGGGATGATTTGGTAGCCGACGGCGTCAACTATTAGTTGTTGAATGCTACCGGTGTCGCCGCCAATCCGGCACCTTGTCCGTTGAATTGTCGAGACGGTGTGATCCGGCACACAACACTGCGCACCGGATAGCCAAGCGGAGGTTGCTGCGACGTGCAATCCGCCTCCGTGGATCAACGATGCTTTGCATTTTTCCGGCCGGTATCCTTGCTACAATCGGCCGCCAAAGATAGGCATCCATTTCTTGCCCGACCGCCCTGCCCGACCCGACGCGACGGGTGAACCTCGACACCATCATCAGGATCTGCATGACATTCCCGGGACGTTCCGCATTGATCGACCAGTTGCGCTACTTCGGCAAGTGGCTGTTGCTCGCTTGCGCAGTGGCGGTACTTGCCGGCTCCGCCTCGGCATTTTTTCTGTTCCTGATGCAGTGGGCGACCGCAACGCGGGTTACCTATCGCTGGTTGATCTGGTTGCTGCCGGTGGCCGGTTTTGTGGTTGGCTGGCTCTATCTGCGCTTCGGCCAAAGCGTCGAAGCGGGCAACAATCTGCTGATCGATGAAATTCACGATCCCCGCAACATCATCCCGTTGCGCATGGTGCCGCTGGTCCTTGGCGGCACCGTGGTGTCGCATCTGTTCGGTGCATCGGTCGGCCGAGAAGGCACGGCCGTACAAATGGGCGGCGCACTGGCTGATCAGCTCACGCGCGTCTTCAAGCTGCAGCCGGGAGACCGCCGCATCATCCTGATGGCGGGCATCAGCGCTGGCTTTGCGTCGGTCTTCGGCACGCCGCTGGCCGGTGCCATCTTCGGACTGGAAGTGCTGGCCATCGGCCGCTTGCGCTATGACGCGCTGCTGCCGTGCGTGGTGGCAGCGGTCGTCGCGGACGAGGTCAGCAAGCTGCTGGGCGCACATCACCTGCACTACGTGATTCCGTTTATCCCGCCGGTGACGGCCTGGACCCTGGCTGCCGTGGTCATTGCCGGCGCACTGTTCGGCGTGACCGGCATGCTGTTTGCCGATGCCACCCATGCGCTCGCCGCCCGCATGAAAAAATGGTTTCGCTATGCACCGCTGCGCCCTTTCGTTGGCGGGATCGCCATTGCTTCAGCCGCCTGGTTTCTCGGTGCAGACCGGTATATCGGACTGGGGCTGCCGACCATCATGGCGTCCTTCGAGCAAGCACTGCCAGCCTATGACTTCCTGGCCAAGATGGCCTTCACGGTGGCGTCCCTCGGCAGCGGCTTCAAGGGTGGCGAAGTCACGCCGCTGTTCTATATCGGTGCCACGCTGGGTAATGCGCTGGCACCGCTACTCCATTTGCCGATGCCGATGCTGGCCGGGATCGGCCTGGTGGCGGTCTTCGCCGGGGCCGCCAATACGCCGATCGCATCGACACTGATGGCCATGGAATTGTTTGGTGCCGAGATCGGCATCTATGCGGCGCTGGCCTGCGTGGTCAGCTATCTGTTTTCCGGGCATACCGGGATTTATCGCTCGCAGCGGATGGGCAACGGCAAGCACGACGAGGCCCCGGAAGACGTGCGGCTCGGCGATCTGGCGGCGTACCGCAAGGCGCATCCGGAAAGGGATCGCGACAGCGACAGGCGCTAAACCGCCCGACTAGCGTTTTTTGCGCAACAACGCCCCCGCTGCATTGCCCTCAAAGCGCCCTGCTTCTTCGATGTAACCCTGTACCGTGCCGTCATGGCGCCAGCCGCCTTGCCGTTTGATGTCCTGAAAATCCGCGCCGGCGCGATGCGCGCTGGTGGCCATGCCGCGGCGCAGGCTGTGGCTGCTCAGGTCAGGAACGCTGCTTAATCCGGCCGCTGCCGCGCACGTCGCAAGAATGGTATTGACACTGCTGGCGTGCAAGGCACCGGTACCGACTGCCTGCCATTTGCTGATCGGTCGAAATAGCGGGCCCGTCGTGATGCCGGCCTGCGTGAGCCAGTCGCGCAGCGCACTGGCCGGGCAACACCTGCCGTCTCCGTACGGAATCGCCTTGATGATGCCTTCACCCTGCTGGTCGGTCTTCGAACGTGCCAGCGTCACCACCAACCCTTCCGGTTCCCACGCCAGGTCTTCCACCCGCAAGCTGACCAGCTCGCTGCGGCGATAGCCCCCGAAAAAACCGAGTTGCAACAGCGCACTGTCGCGCCGCGCCACCAGCGATGCCAGGCTGGCCAACTGCGTGACGATGCGTTCGAGCTCTTCCAGCGACAAGGCCTTGGCTTTTTGTTTTGGTTTGCCGTGCAGGCGGGCGATGCCGGTCAGCGTCTTGCGCACTGTCGGCGTCGACGCCGCATCCGGAAAACCCTGATGCCGGTGCCATTGCGACAAGGCGGTGATCCGCAAGGCCAGCGTGCGGGCATTGAGCGTATCGGCATAGGCCAGCAGATAACGAATCACGCTGGCCTCGTCGGCCGGCAACACGCCGCCCCACAGCAGAAAATGCCGGATCGCTGCGCGATACGCGCGCCGCGTGTTGTCGGAGGTCGCTGCGGCCAGAAAAATCCGATGCCGTGCGGCTAATTCGGCCTCGACGGTCTCGGTACTGCGCAGCGGTACAAGCGACCCGGTTTGCTGAAAATCGAGGTGGGCAGCGGGAATCATGTCAGGCATGGATCAACAATCGTGGTGTAACGCGAAGGCTGCAGGATATCACCCGCCTGCGGCTTATGACCTGCGATAAACAACATTATCGAAGGTAA
The DNA here is from genome assembly GCA_000195205.2 of Oxalobacteraceae bacterium IMCC9480. Taxonomy (GTDB): domain Bacteria; phylum Pseudomonadota; class Gammaproteobacteria; order Burkholderiales; family Burkholderiaceae_D; genus Actimicrobium. Next base: position 4,069 of record AEPR01000094.1, read on the forward strand.
TGATAGAAATAATTAGCACGGTTTTTATCGTAATATTTATCGTACTTACGTATCATGTAATACGTTATTAAATTCACTGGAGTCATCATGGCACGCGCAGGCATCCTGTATTCCGATCTGGCTAACGCCGCTGCCCGGCTGGTCGCCGAGGGCAAGAATCCGACCGTCGACAGCGTCCGCGTCGCACTTGGTAGCACTGGTAGCAAAAGCACGATTGCGCCACTGCTCAAGCGCTGGAAGGCCGAACATCAGGACGCCGTTGTCGATGTCGCGCAGGGACTCGGATTGCCGGGGCCGCTGTTACAGGCGATGAAGGGGATCCACGAAAAACTGCAGGATGACGTGCAGCAGCAACTGGAGCAGGCACGCGACGCGCATCACGTGGCATTGCTGGCCGCTCACGAGGCGACGCAGCAGGCCGAAGACGAGAAGCGTGTTTTGCAGGAGGGCAAGGCGGCGTTATCGACCGATCTGGATCAGGTCAGGGAAAGCCGGGCACAACTGGACGCTCAATATCAGGCCATGGCTATCCGGCAAGCGGTTTTGCAGGCTGAGCAGGATGGTGCGCAGCAGCGTCTTCTTGATCGGGCTGCCGAAGTCGCTGCGTTGAACGGTCAGCTAACCCAGGCGCGGGCGCAATTCGACCACTATCTCGACGCCGCCGCCGAACAGCGCACGCAAGAGCGACAGGCTGCCGAGCAACGCGTCATGCGCGTGGAGCAAGAGCTGGCCGGATTGCGGCAGCAGCATCTCCAGCAGCAAGTTGCCCTATCGCGATATGAGGCCCGCATTTCGCAGTTGCAAGACGACAATAGCCAGCTGAAAGGGGATCTGCAGGATGCCAAAAAATCATGGGAGGCATGCCGGACGGAGCGTGACCTGCTGGCATATCAGCTTGCCGCGATGACAGCCGGGCAACCGGTACTGCTACAGAAAGTGGCCGAAGCGCAGGAGGCAGCGACGCAATTGCGTATTGCACTGGCCACGCAGATTGGACAAGCGGAAGTGATGACCGGTCAGCTCGTCCGCAATGACAGCAAGATCGAGGAATTGGACCAGCTTCGGCTGATGCTGATCGAGGAACGGGCGCAATTGCAGGTCAGGTTGGCGCATTGCGAGCAACGGGAACGGGCGACGCAGGATGGCAAGCCTGGTTGACGCGATTCAAAACCCCAGTGTCATCTGCCCCGTATCGACCGCAGTCTTGCCGCCCGTCTTATCCCTGCCCCGCCGCCGCGAGCCGTGTTTCTCGACAATCGCGGCTTGTCCGTCCCGCACTGCCGGTTGCGCCCGCAGCCCGAACAGCTTGTCCTTGGCCAGACGTGTCGCCTGCTCCAGATCGACCAATGGCATCGCGATATCGTGTCCGACGACGACACCGTAACGCGCTTGCAGCTCTGCCGGCATGCGCCACGGCTCGAACAGCCAGGCATCCGGCACCTTGCGCATCGCCGGCAGCCAGCGCCGCACAAAATGCCCGTGCGGATCATGGTCGTGCGCTTGCTTGATCGGGTTATAAATGCGCGGTACGTTGATGCCGGTGGTGCCGGACTGCATCTGCAGCTGGCTCCAGTGGATGCCGGGTTCGTAATCCAGGAACTGGCGCGCCAGCCACAGGCCGACCGGACGCCAGTGCAACCAGAGCGGATACGCCGCCACCGACACCAGCATCGCGCGCATCCGGAAATTGAGCCAGCCGGTCTGACGCAGCATTTCGACGCAGGCGTCCACCAGCGGCCAGCCGGTGCGCCCCGCCACCAGTGCGTCGAAATGCTGCTGGTTCCAGTCGCCTTCGCGCAAGCCGTCATAGCCCCGATGCAGATTGCGATACTCCAGCGCCGGTTCGCTTTCGAGCTTCTGGATGAAGTGGCAATGCCAGTACAGGCGGCTGGTGAAACCGGTCAATCCTGCCTTGCGCCGGCTCTCGGTTGCCGGCATCGTCGCCAGTTGCTTGCGCGTCGCGTGGACGATTTCACGCATGCTGAGCGCGCCGAACGCGAGGTACGGCGAGAGCCGCGAACAGGCCGTCGGTGCCGACAGCGGCGACGAAATCCCGCCACGGTACTGGCCGCTGCGATCCAGTAAAAAGCTTTGCAGCACGGCGACTGCCTGCCGTCGTCCGCCGCGCTGGCGCAGCGGCGGATCGTCAGGCGCAAGTCCCAGTGCATCGGAAGATGGCAACACGGCGGGTGTCAGCGGACAGGCAGCAAACGCAAGTACCGGAATCGGCAGGCACGCCTGCGCCACATGCGCCTCCCAATGCCGCTGCCATTTGTCGCGATCCTGCAAGCGCCGCACAACGCCGAACTGGGCGCTCTCGTGCCAGCCGACCTGATGCGTGCGGCACCAGCGGCCTACCGCCAGATCACGCTGATAGCTGATGTCGTTGCCGGTTTCTTCATGGGCGAACAGGTCGGCAATAGGTGATTGACGAAGCAGCGCATCAAGGATGTCCACCACCTCGCCCACCGCAACATGCAGGCAACCACCGCGCCGTGCCAGTGCCGCATCCAGCTCGCTCAGGCTTTCGAGCAGAAACTGGTAATGCTGATTGGAAACGTCCTGTGCCGCCCACATCGCCGGCTCGATCACGTACAGACACAGCACCGGACCGCGGGCCGCAGCAAGGGTGAGCGCTGCATGATCGTGCAGGCGCAAGTCGCGTTTGAACCAGACGACGCTGAGGGTCATGGCAGGAAAGTGGACAACATGACGGTGGCAGGAATGAACATGGCGGATCACAAGACGGCGAGGTGCGTCAGTTTGACAGCATTCGCCAAAGTCGTTCTGGCGGCCCATTGCGCGTAGTCTGTTGAGCGCGCGTGAGGCAAGCACAGTAAATTTATTAACCGCGCCAGGTGTATTTTCGTATAATTCGACAATTATGGAATAGTCGAAGTCAATCCGACGCCACCACCCTTCCCACCCTCCAAGACAGGAACCCCCATGTCCGCCCAATGTGAAGTTACCGCCAAACGTGCCGCCAACGCACCCATGTCATTTTTCGAGCGTTACCTCAGTGTTTGGGTGGCGCTGTGCATCGTGGCAGGCATCGCGCTGGGCCAGTGGCTGCCGGGCGTATTCAGGGCCGTTGGTGCGATGGAAGTGGCCAAAGTCAATTTACCGGTCGGGCTGCTGATCTGGGTGATGGTGATTCCGATGCTGCTCAAGATCGACTTCAGCGCAATGCGCCAGGTCCGGGGCCACCTGCGCGGCATCGGCGTGACGCTGTTCATCAACTGGCTGGTCAAACCGTTTTCGATGGCATTGCTCGGCTACGTATTCATCCGTGTGCTGTTCGCCCCGCTATTGCCGGCTGAGCAGCTCGACAGTTACATCGGCGGCCTGATCCTGCTCGCCGCCGCGCCCTGCACGGCGATGGTGTTCGTCTGGAGCCGGCTCACTGGCGGCGATCCGTATTTCACCTTGTCGCAAGTGGCGATAAACGACTTGATCATGGTGTTTGCGTTTGCACCACTGGTGGCGTTTTTGCTGGGGGTCTCGAGCATCACGGTGCCGTGGGATACGTTGGTTACCTCGGTCGTGCTGTACATCGTGGTGCCGGTAGTCATCGCGCAGGTGCTGCGCAAGCTGATGCTGGCGCGCGGGCAGGAGAGCTTTGATGCGGTGATGGACAAGCTCCAGCCGCTGTCGATCGCCGCACTGCTCGCCACGCTGGTCTTGCTGTTTGCCTTCCAGGGCGACGCCATCATCAGCCAGCCGCTGATAATCCTGCTGCTGGCCGTGCCTATCCTGATCCAGGTGCTGTTCACGTCTTCGCTGGCTTACTGGCTCAACCGCAAGCTCGGAGAAAAGCATTCGGTGGCTTGCCCGTCAGCGTTGATAGGCGCATCCAATTTTTTCGAACTGGCAGTGGCGGCGGCGATCAGCATTTTCGGATTCGAATCGGGGGCGGCGCTGGCGACCGTGGTTGGCGTGCTGATTGAAGTGCCGGTGATGTTGCTGGTGGTGAAGGTGGTTAATGCCAGCAAGCCTTGGTATGAGGCGGGTTTGCGGAAGTAAATCACGGGTCGCATGGCTTTCGAGCTGCCTTGTAAATCAGCTTTTGATTGAGATCGAACAACGCATTTCGAGGAAATCATAACTATCGTGCATGGACGGACTTCATCGAAACTCCACACCACATTGAGGATAGTGCCATGCACCAGATAGTCGCAAAGACCTTGGGGGGTCTCTCGGTTCAGTATTATCTCCGGCAATTTTTTTTCGGATTCTGTTTGCTCACAGCCTCCTATTTCATTCTGAAAAATAATCCTCAGCCAATCCCTGTTGGTATGGCCATATTCTTGTGTGTCAATACTCTGCTTTATCCTTACTCACGCTTTGTGTATGAACGCCTTATTCATTTTATTGTTGGGGATAATCTGTTCATCATGAATGCACTATGGTTGCTAGCGATAAAACTATTAACAATGCTCGTGTGTTGGGTCATGGCGATTTTCATCGCGCCGATCGGGTTGGTGTATCTCTATTTGCATCACAGCATGAAAAAATGAGTCGCATTGTGGCTTGTTCGCCTGCACTACCGGCAGGCTGCCCCGGGAAGCGGGAGAAACGAAACTGTACGCTAAGAATTTTTTTCCCTTGATTGCTTCTGAGTTTGACTCAGCGGCTACCGATGAAATGCAGTTGCCTCAGACGATCAATCGTGACTGTTGTATTGCCTGTCGGTTCGCATCATCTAGCGAGTACATCTGTCCTGCCTCCCCACCCCAACGCCGCCCCCACCCACAACACTCCCAGCCCGACCCCGATCGCCGCAATCCCCCATCCCGTCTGCACCTGCGTCTCCAGCGAATACGCATTGCACAAACGCAGGTCGGTGGTGATGAAATAGCTGCCCAGCCACGTCATCATCGATACCAGATAACCCACAAAAAATAGTTGCAACGCAGTCGGTGAGCAGGCGAACGAATGCTGCAGCAGCACGCCGGCGATGAATAGCGTGAGCAGTTTGAGCAAGTCGGCTTGCGGTAAGACGACCGCCCGGTCAATCGCCAGCGGCAGCATCCAGTAAGCGAGGATCACCAGCGCCGTAACGAATCCGGTCAGGCCATAGCGATTCCACGGTGCCAGCCACGGCAGCGTGCGGCCGCGCGAGACGGCGCGCATCACCCACCAGCCGGCCAGTACCAGCAGCGGCATCTGGATCGCCATGTGCCAGACCATGCTCTGCTCGATCAGATAGCGCCAGGGAGGCGCCGACAAGCCGACGGCGACGACAGTGGCAACGAGTGCCGGCAGCACGCGCTTCATCGCGGTGTCGCCAGGGCGATGTCGAGAACCTGGTCGATCGCGGCGTAATCGACGATGCGGACCAGCCGGCCGGCCGGATCGATGATGTGCAGTGCTGCGTTGTGTTCGAATTCGCCGAGCGGCGCCGGCACGATCATGATGCCGAAGGCATCGAGCAGGCGGCGGCGGTCGGCAACGTTGGCCAGGGTGACAACCTGCCACGCAGCCGGGTCCATGCGCAAGCGCGCGGCATACGCCTGCAACGCAGCGGCATCGTCATTGACCGGATCGAAGCTAATGGTTAGCAAGCCAACCTTGTCCTGCAGGCCGCGCGCCAGCAGTTGTTGCTGCAGGCGCTGGTAGACCGAACCGAGCACGCTGCAGACGGTCTGGCAACGGGTATAAACGAAGTCGACGATCTGCACCCGGCCATCACTGGCCAGCAACTGGCGCAGCATGACCGGCTGGTCGGCGCGATCGCGCAGGCTGAAGTCAGGAAGTGGTTGCGGGGCGCGCGCGACCTGCCCGCGCCGCAGCGCTTCGGTGGTGAAGGCATGGCCGCCATCGGTGGCCAGCAGGATCGCAGCCAGTCCGAACAGTAGCGCGCACAGGCTGGCGGCAAACGTCTGCAGCAAGCCTGTGGTGGGCGTCTCAAGACGCCGGCTTGAGTTCGGCACCGCCCTGGTACGGCGTGGTGCGCGCCTTGGTCGCTTCGCGTTCGGCTTTCACCGTATCGGCCGTGATCGGTGCGGCCTTGTTGCCCCACTCGCCACGGATGTAGGTCATCACGCCGGCCAGTTCGGCATCGCTCATCATTTGCCACGCCGGCATCGCGCCCTTGTAGACCACGCCCTTGACTTCAATCTCGCCTTCGATGCCGTGCAGCAGAATGTGGGTCAGGATTTTTTCATCGCCGGTGACCCATTCGGATGCCGCCAGTGGCGGGAACACGCCAGCCACGCCCATGCCGGTAGCCTGATGGCAGGCTGCGCATTTGCCGCCGTAGATCAGCTTGCCATCGACCAGCGCCGCGCCGCCACCGGCAACCGGCACCGGTGGCCGCAAGGTAGAAACCGTGCGCTGATCGCCGTAAGACGAGTCTTCGCCGGACGGCGTGATGTAGATATAAAAACCTCCCCACATCGCCATCGCGCCCAGGAACATCACCAGAAACCACGGCAACGGCCGCACGCTTTCATCGGGATCGGCATTTTCGCGGTGACGTTGCTGGCTGGCATCCGGAGGGGTGGATTTGCTCATGGCGTTTCCTTCACGGCAGGCACAGGCAAGGGAAGTGGTGGCAGGGCCGGATAGGTCCGGTCAAGCGACTGCAGATATTTCACCAGCGCTACCGTTTCCGGTTTGGCGATGACTACCTGGCCTTCCTTGGTCAGATCGGGCGGCAATTTGAGTGCCGTTTCACCGGGCTTGGCGACACCCTGGCGGACTTCAAACAGGTACGGATACGAGGGCATGATCGACCCCGGCGTGTAGGCGCGCGGTTGATACAGATGGCCAAGATGCCAGTCGGCACTAGGCTGGCGTGCGCCGATATTGAGCAGGTCCGGACCGGTGCGCATGGTGCCCAGCAGATGCGGCGTGTCGTACGCGTAATCGGCGGCGACCGAGGCCCGGCCCCAGCCGCGCGTGGCGTCCGGTGCCTGCTTGATGTCGCGCGGTTGCTGCGAATGGCAATACACGCAGCCGTTGGCAATGTAGGTCTGGCGACCCAGCAATTGCTGGTCGGTGTAGGGCTTCAAGCCGGCCGGTGGTCGCACGTTTTCAAGCAGCAGATACGGCAGCACCACGAGAATGCCGGTAGCACCGCCGAGGATCACCATGGCGCCGACGATCAGGCGCAGTTCGTCCATTTCCCAGAAACTTTTGCCGGCGCTCATGCAGTGGCTCCTTTGCCGGTCAGGCGTGACAACAATGAATTACTCAGCAAGGCCGCACTAAGCCGCTTCGGACCGAATTTCCAGCCCATCGCAAAGAAGTGCGCGGCAAACACCAGATGGCCGAGCGTCATCAGCCCACCGCCGATCGAGCGCGCTTCGAGGTAAGGCAGCGTGATCGCCACCGATTGCATGAAGGTGGTGTCCTTGTCGAGCATCGCCAGTCCCTGCAGCCAGCCGCCTATGGTCAGCCAGATGAAGTAGATCGCAAAGCCGATCAGCACCAGCCAGAAATGCAGCGAGATCAGTCGCGGATACGGCCATTCCCAGTTCATCACGCGCGGCATGATGAAGTAGATCGACCCGAACATCACCATCGAGAAAAAGCCATATAGCCCGAGGTGGGCATGGGCCACCGTGTAATGCGTGAAATGCGTAATCGTGTTGACGGCGCGCAGTGCTTCCAGCGAACCCTGGACCGACGCGGCCGTGTACATCATTGCGCCCAGCACAATGAAGCGCAGCGTCGGCGAATACGCCAGCGCGCGAAAATTACCCAGCACCGTCATGTGCTGGTTGACCGCTACCGCAAAAACCGGAATCAACATCATCAAGCTCTGGACAATCGAGATCGTCACCAGCCAGGACGGAATCGGCCCGCCGATCAGGTGATGACCGCCGACCTGACTATAGAAAAACGCCAGTGCCCAGAAACCCAGCAGCGACAGGTTGTACGAGTGGATCGGCTTGTCCAGCACTTTCGGAATGAAGTAATACGATGCCGCCAGCCCGATCGGCGTGAACCACAGACCCAGCACGTTATGGCCGAACCACCAGTTCATCGTGGCCTGTTGCACACCGAAGTGCAGACCAGGCCAGTTCGCCACCAAAAACAGAATAGGAAACCACAGCAAGCCGGCACCGATGTACCAGACCGAGACATACAGATGATCGACTTTGCGCTGCAGCAGTGTCAGCCACAGCGGACAACCGACCAGCGCGCCACCGACCACCAGCAGGATATCGATCTGCCACGGAAACTCCAGCCATTCGAGGCCATCCGAATAGCCCATCGCGATGGCGACCACGCCGGCGAACACGCCGACGGTCCACAGCGCGCCGCCGACCAGCGCGTATTTTGCGCCGACCAGTTCGGTCTTGAGCAGGCGCGGAATGAGCCAGATAGCGACACCGATACCAGCCAGCGAACACCAGCCGTAAGCCACCAGATTCAGATGGATAGGCCGGATGCGGCCAAAGGTCAGCCAAGCGTATTGCACCAGCCAGTCGGGCGAATGCAACTTGATCGACGAGATCAGCCCGGCCAGCGACGCCAGCACCAGCCACATCACGGCCAGCGTCAGGCAGACGCCGACCACCAGCGAAGTGGAACGATCAGCGCGGGAACGGATTTCTTCTTCTTCGGCGCTCATGCCCTCGTCGACGGCACCCATGGCGCGTTGCAAACCGCCCTTCTGCAGTGCCGTGGCAGCAGGGTCTTCGACCGTGCCAAGTTCGTTCTTGCCGAAGATTTCGGTGGCGGCAGCGACGCCATCACCGAACAATCCCTTCGACATCGACCAGATAAAAATGAACAGCGCTGCGATCGATAACAGAAACGTCCCCAGCAAGACGCTTACGGTGAAATCCATATGTTTTTTTCCTGTCCTTGTGACGTCGATAATTACGAACCTTACCTGTGACGCGGACAGGGTCGTATGGTTCCATCCGAACGCCAGCCACCCGATCGCTCCGGTCGCGCACGCCCTATGGCGCGCACATCATAATGCAGGAGCATTTGTCACTTTTGACGGGTAACTTCAGAAGCGGATCAGGCCAGTGCGCGCACCAGCAAGGCCAGCGCCACCACCGCCGAGACCAGCGCAAAGCTGCGCTGTAATTGCGGTCCCGCCAGCCGTGCGGCGAGCTGCCGGCCAGCCAGCATGCCCAGCACAGCACCACCCGAAAACGGAATTGCGACGGCCCATTGCAGATGCCCGGTCACGGCGCTGGCAATCACGCCCGACATCGACACCAGCGAGATCACTGCCAGCGAGGTGGCGACCACCGATTGCGCGCTCAGGTTGGTATAACGCTGCAAGGCCGGCACCATCACGAAGCCGCCGCCCACGCCCAGCAATCCCGACAACAATCCCGCCGCCATGCCCGACAGGGCCAGCGACCAGGCGCACGGTGCCGTCCAGCTCAGCTTGCCGCGCGTGTCATCGAGCATGCAGGGCGGCACCGGCGCACTGTCCGGCACGCGGGTCGGGGTCGCCGGCCGTGTTTTCATGAAGGTCCGGAACGCGACGTACAGCAATACCGCAGCAAACACGATGGTCAGCGGCCGGTTCGGCGTGCGCTGCGCCAGCCACAGGCCAAACGGCGAGCAGACGATGCCGACGCCGGCAATGAGCAGGGCCGCCTTGTAGCGCACGGTCTTGTTGCGCAATCCGAGGAGTGCGCCCAGCGTCGCGGCCAGGCCAACGGCCAGCAGCCCGATCGGTCCGGCCTCAGCCATGCCCAGCCCGGCACCGAACACCAGCAAAGGCACTGCGAGGATGCCGCCGCCGGCACCGGTCAGGGCCAGGATGAGGCCCACCGTAAAACCGAGCAGCAGGATGGTGATCACAGGTCGGCCAGCTCGGGTTTGGCCATCCACTCGCGTCCCTTGAGCATGCCTTTCCAGTACAGCGGCGGCAGGATGCGTTCCTTCAGCAGCCAGGCCAGTCGCGACGGCCTGGTGCCATCAATCAGCCAGGAAGGAAAGCTTGGCGCGAGCTTGCCGCCATAGGTGAATTCGGCCAGCACGATCTTGCCGCGTTCGACTGTCAGCGGACACGAACCGTATCCGTCATAGCTGGCCGTGCCGGCCAGCTTGCCCATCGCGGCAAGGACGTTGTGGGCCACCACCGGCGCTTGCTTGCGTGCGGCGGCCGCGGTCTTGGCATTGCTGCTGTTGCCGGCGTCGCCCAGCGCGTGGATGTTGGCCCAGCTCTTGTGGCGCAGCGTGGCCGGATCGATATCGATCCAGCCGGTGGCATCTGCCAGCGGGCTGACACGGATAAAGTCGGGAGCGACTTGCGGCGGCACCACATGCAGCAGGTCGAACTCCCGCGTGACCAGTTGCTTGCTGCCGTCGGCATTGGCGCGGCTGAAGGTGGCAGTTTTGGCTGCGCCGTCGACGCTGGTCAACGTGTTCCCGAACTGCAGGTCGATGCCATAAGCCTCGATGTATTCCATCAGCGCCGGCACGTACGCGGCAACGCCGAACAGCACCGCACCGGCATTGCAGAATTCGATATCGATCCGGTCCAGCACACCGCTGCGTTTCCAGTGATCGGCCGACAGGTACATCGCCTTTTGCGGCGCGCCGGCGCACTTGATCGGCATCGGTGGCTGGGTAAAGATCGCCCTGCCCTTGCGCAGTTCCTGCACCAGTTTCCAGGTGTACGGCGCGAGGTGATACAGGTAATTGGAGGTCACGCCATTGCGGCCCAGCGTATCGGCCAGGCCGTCGATGGCTTGCCAGTCCAGCTTGAGTCCGGGACAGACCACCAGTTGCTGGTACTTGACGACGCGGCAGCCATCGAGGATGACCGCATTGCGCCCGGGTTCGAACGCCGCCACGGCCGATTTGATCCAGTGCACGCCGTGCGGGATGGTCGAGGCCATCGTGTGGGCGGTCTCGGCCGCCTCGAAAACACCGCAGCCGACCAGCGTCCAGCCGGGCTGGTAGTAATGCACATCGGCCGGATCGATGATGGCGATGTCGAGCCCCGGGCTGCGCGCCAGCAGGCTGGCGGCTGTCGCAATCCCGGCTGCACCGCCGCCGATGATGACGACTGCATGCTCGGCTTCGGCCACTTCGACCGGCGTACGACCCTGGTTGGCAATGCGGCGCACCACGCCTTTCATGTCGAAGCCGGCTTGCTGTGCGGCCGCCAGTACCTGCGGCAGCGTTTGCTTGCCGGCGGCAGCGAGCGCCCACATCGTGGTCGAGCGCATGCCGGTGCGGCAATAGGCCAGCACCGGTTTCGGCAAGTTGGCCAGCAGCGCGCCGAACGCTGCGCCTTGCTCGTCGGTGACTTTGCCGGATTCGGCCGGCAGGTAATGCGCTTCGAGGCCGGCTTCCTGCGCGGCGCGTGCAAGCTCGGCGAATAGCGGCTGGTCGGCCCCTTCGCCATCAGGGCGGTTGCAAATGATGGCGCGAAAACCGGCCTGGGCGATGGCAGCAAGATCAGCCGGCAGAATTTGTGGCGATACCGATAGTCCGGCGGCGAGTGGGCGAATATCCATGGAGGTCTCCGTTATTGTTGTGGGTGTCGGGGGCGAATCACGCTGCATCGGTCACGCTGCATCGGTCACGCTGCATTGAGCGGGATTTTCAAATAGCGAACGCCATTGGCTTCCGGCTCCGGCAAATGACCGGCGCGCATGTTCACTTGCACCGACGGCAGGATCAGCGTCGGCATGGACAGCGTGGCATCGCGTGCGGTGCGCATTGCGACGAACCCGGCTTCGCTGACGCCATCGTGGACATGGATATTGTGGGCACGCTGGTCGGCGACGGTGCTGACAAAGCAGACCTCGCGACCGCCCGGCAGATAGTCATGGCACAGGTAGAGCCGGGTGTTGTCGGGCAAGGCGAGCACCTTGCCAATCGAAGCGAACAGCGTGCGCGCGTCGCCACCCGGAAAATCGCAGCGTGCCGTGCCGTAGTCCGGCATGAACAAGGTATCGCCCACGAAGGCCGCCGTATCGGCGCCATCGGCGATCACGTAGGTCAGGCAGGCAGGCGTGTGACCGGGCGTATGCATCGCGCGCAATTGCAACGCGCCTAGTGGCACCGTATCGCCATCGGCAAACAGGCGACCGAACTGGCTGCCATCGCGCGCCATGTCGGGGCCGGTATTGAACAGCGTGCCAAAGACTTTCTGCACCGCCGTGATCTGCTGGCCGATACCGATCCGGCCGCCCAGCTGTTCTTTCAGATACGGCGCGGCCGACAGGTGATCGGCATGCACATGCGTTTCCAGAATCCACTGGACGGAAGCACCCAGCTCGCGGACCCGGGCGATCAGCTTGTCGGCG
>AEPR01000093.1 GCA_000195205.2 Oxalobacteraceae bacterium IMCC9480
GCAGTTGGGAGATTTCCTGCTGGCGGTTTTCCTTGTTAATCTGATTTTTGGTCACTGCGACGAGTAGTTCTTGCTCATGATTTTTTAGATATTCGGGTACCGGTATGCCGATTGCATCAGCCAGCAATTCATAACGTACCAGCGGGTAGATCGGCATTGCAGGAGCGGCAGCTTGTTCGGCTTGCAGGTGTTCCAAGGCCTGCATGAAGACGTGATTCACTACCTCGCGCTTGGTGTCGGCAATCTGCCATTTTCCCTCCACCTGAATTTTCCAGGCCTGCGTATCTTCTTCCGTCGAATAGAAGTCGCGCTTTACACCTTCCAGAAACGTGGGGACGAAGTCATCACCGGATTGCGCGATGTGCCCGGCTAATGGTGCTTCATCATCAATGTAGGGGTATCGTGCAGTCGGCGCTTCTTGCAAGCTGTCCTTGATCAATAACGCGTGCTCGCTAAAGCTAAAAAACGTCGCCAGTTCAGGGCTGTGATTTGCAATTACTTTAATGAAATTTTCATACGGTAGGTCGATGTAAGTTTCTACCAGTGAGGCCAATTCAATAATTTTTTCTGGCGTCTGATGCGATCGCGGTGAGGTGCCCGGATCAATATCTATTGGGATGTTGCGAGATTGATTTGGCGTGCAAGTTGAATCAGTCCACACCTGATAATTTAGCAAGTCGACTTTGACGGCGTTGTTCGCTGCCCCGTTAGTTTGATCATCCGAAAGCACTGACAACAGCTCGTTGACTACGACTTCCGCTTTGGTGCGATAACCAGCGAATGCTGCGGGGTCGATGCAGGACGCATCGGGATTTTCTGCTGGCAACATTGCGATCCGAAATACCGGTTCGCTGAAGGCATTCATTACGCTTTCTCTTACTACCAAAGCTAAGCCGGTCTTGAGCAGGTGCTGATTTTCCTGAGCTGGATTCCTGAATTCCGGCGGTAGCTTGTGCTCTAGAAACAGATTGGTGCTGGCTTGTGAGGCAAGCACTGCAGCGCATGCGGCAAGTTGCCGATTGCCACGGCTCAGGTTTTCCAGCATCGGCAACGGTTGTTGATCCGCTTGCGATACAAGCAGATTAGCGATGCGTTCGCGTACAGAAGGGTTGCTGCGTAGTGCTGCCGGTAACTGGCTAGGCGCAGAACATATCGCCGCATTCTGTTCTGCTTCAGCGGCGGTGTTTGAACTCGACGAAGGCAAACTATCTGACCGGCTTTCAGACATGTCCGAATTGAGTGAGTCTGTCCCCGACAACGGATGCGAAATAACCAGGCGAGAAAATGAGTGGATTAAATTTTCCATGATTAACCAAAATACGCAGGTAGAGGCTGAGCTGATTCCGCTATGAAATCAGCGCGATGGTTGACTAGAAATTCACGGGTTTTCTGGCCGACCAACTGGCTTTCCCAATCGGCTAATTGATGCATCAGGCCATCGACCGTGGCCCGGTAACGCTCTTCATTCATTCCGTGTTCCAAGCTTCCTTCGCGCGCGCGTGCATCTTCCCGATCGCTCAAGGCATCCTGATAAAGCTGAGTGAGCAGAGCAAAATCCGGCTGGTGTTCCGGCTGCTGCTTGACATGCTTCACCCAAGGTTTCCACGTGCTCATGAAGTCGACAACATGCTCGCCATCGTTGGCAATCGTTCGCTCTTTTACCGCATCGGCAATATGGGTCGCGATCTGTCTGGTGATAAAACTGGAGTCAAGGAATCGGGGACGCGGCTGATGGTTGGGCAATTGAAGTTCTCCCTGCAAATAATAGGTCGCGGCCAGATAGTCCTGAATGCCTTCATGTCGTATCCCTCCCATGTGCCGGCTCAACATGCCCGTCTGCGCATGCACTTCATTGAGTCTGAAAAAACTGATGCCATGGTTGTACAGGTCAACCTGGTCAATCTCGCCGCGTGTCAGGCGGGAGAGCAAGGCCGCATCTTCCATCTGTCCCAGACAAAAATCCGTCCGGTCCGTACAGTTGGTCAGGCCTTCCATCGCGAGACGGGCGACTTCGCTGCGTAGCTCCGGATCAAGATGGATGTCCCTGGTCACGGTGTGCAGTCGCGCCGAGATCTCGTTGAGCTTTTCAGTGGTGATGTCAGGCAAGCGCAAGATTTTCCGGCATTTTTATCAGCGTCCTGAGCTCGGACGGAATCCTGAGATCGTTTGTCGATAAATGTTCCAGATACGCGCGTCCGGACAACGCAGCCACGGCGGGATCGCCGTCAACCTGCGCTTGCGCCGGACGGCTGCGCCGGTTTTGCATGGACGGTACGGTGACGAGGTCGTGATCCTGCTCGTCATTGATACGCAGATCTGCCAGCGTCAGATTCCGGCAGAGTCGCTCAAGCGTGACTTGATTACCTTGACGGCGCTGCTCCGGGCGTGACCTTGATGCGCTGTCACCGGAACCGGACTGTGCGGCATGTGATGTAGAGGCGATGTCCTGTGAAGGGGACGACGGGCTAGTGCGGGGCGACGCATCCTGATTGACGAGTCGGTTGATCGAAGCATTGTTGATGGTGTTTGACATGGCGGACGTTTGAACATGGTTATTCGGAATGAGCCAGGATCGATGACGGTGATCGTGGTCGGGTTCTGAGTTCGTAGTCCTGGTTAAAGACTTGTCGTTTCTGGCACTGCCTGGCCGGATCGGGCTGGAAGATGCCGAAACTGTTCGTGAGTGCACCTTGGTCCGGATCGGTTCCAAATTATTTTAAGCAGCGGTCGCAGCGTCGCGGGGGAAATGGTTCAGAGAATTGGCGCTTGAAGAATCCGTCTGGACGGAGCTTGGCCTGATGGCTTGTAGACGCTATTTAATTGTGTGCAATTAACTTGCGTCTTCGGCTGACATCCATGCTGGTGATGCCGATGAGCGCTGCCCCGCAAACACCTCGAACTCCGCCACCGGCAATGGCCGGCTGAACAGGTAGCCCTGATACGCATGGCAACCGGCGTCGGCAAGGTAGCTGCGTTGCGCATCGGTCTCGACGCCTTCGGCGATGATGCCCAGGCCGAGCGTGTTGGCCAGCGCGATGACGGTGCGGACGATGGCGGCATCGTTGGGGTCGGTCAGGATATCGCGCACGAAGGACTGGTCGATCTTGAGCTGGTCCAGCGGCAGCAGTTTCAGGTACGACAGCGATGAAAAGCCGGTGCCAAAATCGTCCAGTGAAAAATGGATGCCGGTTTCCTTGAGCGCCTGCATTTTTTCGATGATCTGGTGGAGGTTGGCGGCCAGCAGGCTTTCGGTCAGTTCGAGCTTGAGCCGCTGCGGCCGCGCGCCGGTGCGTGCCAGCACGTCAATGACCTGCGCGACAAAGTCGCTCTGCTGGAATTGCCGTGCGCTGACATTGACGGCGATCGTCAGTGCTTCCATCGACGGCACCCTGGCCCAGCACGCCAGCTGGCGGCAGGCGGTTTCCATGACCCAGGTGCCGATCGGCAGGATCAGGCCGGTGTCTTCGGCCAGCGGGATGAATTCCATCGGCGAGACCATGCCGCGTTGCGGATGCTGCCAGCGCACCAGCACTTCGGCA
>AEPR01000092.1 GCA_000195205.2 Oxalobacteraceae bacterium IMCC9480
GGCTTTGGCTTCGGTGGTATCGGCGGCGTGTGCAGCCCCGCCGGTCAATGCATAAGTCACTAGCAGCAGCGTCATCAGCCAGCGATCAAGTGTTCGGAAAAGCATGGAAAGTATCTCAATCACTTAATTGAGAATGATTATAGTTCTCAATTGAACCTGCGTCCACTGCCAGTCCTGCTTTGGATCAGCCCTTTTGCAATTAACAGAATCGCCCCAGACATCGGGCGAAGGTAAAAAATTCGGTCAATTTGTGCGATTTCTTGCCGATGGTTGGCGGTGCGAGGACTGGTAACTTTATTTTGCGCGCCGCATGGTCAATTTTTTTCTGCGCGGCAGAGTAGGCGTATGTTCACCATTTTTTGAGACCAGGCCAGCAGATGTTGGAGGTGATGGGGAGTATGCAGAAAAATGAAAAAGCATTACCTTAAGACGTAGTCCTTAAAGCAATACGATAGAACCCCTTAAATTCCTACATCGCCGACGGCGGTTGTTGCACTGTCAACATTGCCGCGGCTGCGAGCACACCGAACAGCACAATGCTTTCCATTTGCAACACCATGCGCACATGTTTTAGAGCCTGTGGCGAGCGGACGGCGGCCGGTAGACCGATATACTTGTTGTAACCGCCCAAGACGATGGCGACCACTACCAACGCGATCTTGACGAGCAGCGTGATGCCATAGCTGGTGTTTTGTAAATTCGCCAACGTCCCTACCCGGAACCAGGAGTTGTAGATACCTGTAGCAGCAATAGCAATGACGGCGTACATCGCAGCGTGCGACATTCGTTCCAGGTAGTGACGGTCATCGATGTTCAGTTTGTCGCGCGCTGTCATGCCCAGCAATTGCCATCCGGAGACGGCGACGACGCCGGCCCAGAGCCCGATACTCCACAGATGGACTGTTTCTACCGCCATCGCGATAGACCAAAATCCTGCTTCGCCGGCATGTCCCATTGATGCCCGCGTCGCAGCGAAGATTGCCAGCAAGATGAGCAGGGCAAAACGGTGATTGCGATGATGGTTACTGCGATACAGGCATAAAGCGAAAATGAGTGACATCACCACGACAGTCAGGGACCCTGCGCGACCGTAGTCTGTTGCCGAGAGCATCGGCCAGACCATCGACCTAGCCGCGATCAGACCGCTGCCCGCCATGACTGCTGTGGCGGCCCACAGACCGGCAATACAACCAACCATTGACAGCCCGGCGGCAATGGTATCGGGCCAACGCAATAGGGATTGGACATCACTGTTGGCCATTGCACCAGATTTCACCCAAAGACGCGCAAACCATGAACCTACCAACCAGGCGAAGCCACTGTTGAGCAGCAATGCCGACCCCGTTTGTACCAGCCCGGTTGGGTCCATTTATTTCACCGTGAACTTGAAGTCGCCTTTGCGACGATGACCATCGCCGCCGACCGCGACCCAGGTCACGCTGTAGGCGCCAGTGGACAAGGTGGGAACATCGACCCGCATGATGGCGTGGTTGGCCTCATCGACGATGGCCTTGCTTGTCGCAACCGCCTTGCCCTCGCCATTCGTCAACACGATGCTGCTGAAAGTGGCTTCGACTTTTTCATTGAAGGTGAGCGTGATCTTTTTCGGCGCTACCTCAAGAGTCGAACCAGCCATGGGATCGGAATTCTTCAAGCCCGCGTGGGCCGCAGCAAATGGACTGGCTAATGTGGCCGCTGCCATGGCGGACGCAATAATAATTGTTCGGAGTGCTTTCATCTTTTATTTTCCTTTATTTAAATATTAAGGTGTGGCTGCAACCCAATCGACCACGTATTTTCTGGAAGAGGGACGTTGTGCCGAGGGCAATATCTGTTCTGACCTCAACAGTGGGCCAATGCCCAAGATGGGAAACAAAGGTCGTCGCAGATACCATGTAGCGCGTTATTCCACCGTTACTTTGCCTGTCATGCCCGCTTCCATGTGACCGGGAGCCAGGCAGGCAAAATCCACGACGCCGGCCTTGCCGAACTGCCAGACTATCCCGCCGCTTTGTCCTGCGTTGATCGTGACCATGTTCGCCGACGCATGTTTCATGCTCGGCATTTTGCGCATCATTTCGGCATGCTCCTTGAGCTCGCTCATCTCCCCGATCACCATCTCGTGTGCCATCGTGCCGGTATTCTTGATGAAAAACCGGATCGTTTCGTCTTCCTTGACCACGATATTGTTAGGAGTAAATTGCATCGTGTCATTCATCGACATCACGATTGTGCGGCTGACCTTGGCTGGATCGCCTGCCTTGCCTGATGCCGATGCGGTCGCTTCGTGTTCCATGCCGGCCATGCCGTGTTCCATGCCGGGCATGTTTGCATGCATGTCGGGCATGGAGCCGGCTTTGTGGTCCGCAGCAAAAGACAATACTGGCAATGCGCTCAATAACAAGACAGACAAAAATTTATTCATGAGAAACCTTTTTAAATTGCGCCAGCGCTGCGTCGAGCGATGGCGCTGATATCAATGACAGTCGTGAAAGATCAGAACCAGACGCGCACGCCGGCCACCCAGCGCGTCTCGGCGCTGGGCTCGAAAGCAGCGCGGGCCAGTGCTTTTGTGTCGCCAAACTTGTTGCTGTGTTCAACGCCGATATAGGGGGCAAACTGGCGGTTGATTTCATAGCGCAGTCGCAGGCCGGCGGTGCTGCTGGAAAAGCCGCTGCCGATGTCGCGCTCGGCATCGCGCTTGCCATAGGCATTGATGCCTAGACTGGGTTGAAGGACTAGCTTTTGCGTCAGTAGCAGGTCATATTCGGCGCCAAGCCGGAAGGCGGTTCTGCCGCCGTCACCGACATACAGTGTCGCCTCGACATCGAACCAGTAAGGTGCCAGTCCCTCGACACCCATGGCTAGCCAGTTGCGGGCGGGGCCGACGCCAGAATCATGCCGCACGCCCAATTGGGTATCCCAGAATGGTGTCAGTGCGTGTCCCCACAACACTTCGGTACGCGCATCCTGGAGCTTGCCTTTTGCCACATCGCCTTCTGCTTTAATCACCAGTCGCTCGTAATCGCGCCCGAACCATCCCTTGATATCGTAAGCGGTACCGTCGCCATGTACGCCGCGCTCTAGACGATTGAGCGCTACGGACATGAAACTGTGTTCGTCAGCCAATCTGAGTTGGCGCGGACCAGCCAACGCATATTTACCGGAATCAAGGGTAAAACCATCGGCGTATTCGTGGGCACTGCGGGCGCTAGCCGGGGCAGGGGACGGCCTGTTCCCACTAGCCATGCCAGGCATAGTTGGGGATGCCGACGACATGTTGCCATGGTCCATGCCAAGCATAGCTGGGGTTGCCGGCGACATGCTGCCGTGATCC